>JAPOZO010000055.1 GCA_026706025.1 Candidatus Poribacteria bacterium | reverse complement strand
ACCTTTCAAACAAGAATGACATTACGCCTTCATTGGACGAAAACAAGGAAACTAACAGTTTACGGTACAAAGATGCCACGAATAATGAAATCCCTCATTAAATTTAAGAGACTAACGGTCTCTGAAATTGTCCAACACTCAATTAATTTGTGGATTGCGCCTTCAGTTCGGCAATACGATCCCGTAAAGCGGCGGCTTCCTCATAATCAAGCTCCAGCGCAGCCTTTCGCATCTGTCGGGTCAGGTCGGTAATGATCGCTTCAATATCTTGTGGCTCCATATCCTCAACAACGGCAGGCGGCTGCTCCGTCTTCTTAGTATCATACTCGGTTTCCGATTCAGCGATAAGCTCCTGAATCGCCTTTTGAATGGTAGCCGGTGTAATATCGTTATCTACGTTATATTGTAGTTGAATCTCGCGACGGCGGCGCGTCTCCTTCATTGCTTCTTCCATTGCTTCTGTAACATCATCCCCGTACAAGATGACTTCGCCATCAACATTCCGCGCAGCGCGTCCAGCTGTCTGCACAAGCGATCTCACAGACCGGAGAAAACCGGGACGGTCAGCGTCCAGAATCGCAACAAGAGAGACCTCTGGTAGATCAAGCCCCTCTCGAAGCAGATTGATACCAACTAACACATCAAAGACCCCTTCCCGGAGTTGACGGAGAATGCGAGCGCGGTCAAACACGTCAATCTCAGAATGCATATAGTCGGCACGGATACCCGCTTCAGTCAAATACTCGGTTAAGTCTTCCGACATCCGCTTGGTAAGCGTTGTGACGAGAACCCGTTGTTTCCGCTTGACCCGCTCCTTGATCCTGCCGATGAGATGGTCTATCTGTCCTCTTACCGGATGGATCGTAATTTCGGGATCAATGAGTCCTGTTGGGCGGATAATCTGCTCAACGATTTGCGCACCGTTTTCCATTTCATACTGTCCCGGCGTTGCGGAGACAAAAATAACCTGGTTAACGCGCGCTTCAACCTCGTCGAAACGGAGAGGTCGGTTGTCCAGTGCCGAAGGCAGGCGGAACCCATACTTAACGAGCGTCTCCTTTCGAGAGCGGTCGCCACGATACATGCCGCGCAGCTGCGGAATTGTGACGTGGGACTCATCAATAAAGAGTAGAAAATCGTCAGGGAAGTAGTGCATGAGACAGTACGGTGGATCTCCTGGTTGTAACCCAGAAAGGTGCCGCGAGTAGTTTTCAATACCAGAGCAGTAACCGACCTCCCGCAACATCTCCAGATCAAAGCGGGTGCGTTGTTCAATACGTTGTGCTTCCAGCAGCTTATTCTCTTTCTCAAAAGTTAGGATCCGGTCTTGGAGTTCAAGTTCAATATTGATTAATGCTTGATCAAAGATTTCACCGTCAGTCATGAAGTGCTTCGCCGGATAGATTTCAAGGAAATTCCGTTGTGCCATGATCTCACCCGTCGTGGTATCAATCTCGCTAATGCGATCAATCTCATCACCGAAAAGTTCAATACGATAGGCGTTTTCACTATAAGCTGGAAACACTTCAACGACATCACCACGTGCGCGGAACACACCCTGCCAGAACTCCACGTCATTACGGACATATTGAATATCGACCAAGGCGCGTAGGAGTGCATCGCGACGAACAACCGCGCCAACTTCTATCTGAACCCTCTGGTTCTCAAATTCCTCTGGCGACCCGAGACCGTAGAGACAGGAAACACTTGCGACAACGATAACATCGCGACGCGATATTAAAGACGCTGTCGAGGCGAGCCGCATCCGCGTGATCTCCTCGTTAATACGGACATCCTTCTCAATGAAAGTGTCTGTAGACGGGATGTATGCTTCAGGTTGATAGTATTCGTAATCGCTGACGAAGTAGTGAACGGCGTTATTCGGGAAAAACGTTCGGAACTCGTTATAGAGTTGAGCGGCGAGTGTCTTATTCGGCGAAATAACGAGTGTGGGTAACTGAACGTTCTGAATCACATTCGCCATCGTGTAGGTTTTACCAGACCCGGTCACACCGAGCAGCGTCTGTGCTTTGTTGCCACATTGGAGTCCCGCTGTAAGTTGGTCAATCGCTTGCGGCTGGTCGCCTTCGGGTGAGAAATCAGAGATGAGCTCAAATTCCAGTTGACTCACTTCAGGGTCATCGTCTTCTGTAGCATCAATTTTCGTTAGCAATTCCCAATTCTCTCGCATTTCGGCTTCTCACTCCTTGTCAGGTTAATGTAGATCGCAGGCAATATGGACATCAAGCCCACAAGAAATTTGTACGGTATTTAGTTTTCAGTTATCAGAGCGATTTTTTTCCGAAAAAATCTTTCAGTTTTAACAGTTTTCAGTTTTCAGTCCGATTTTTCTGCGAAAAATCTTTCAGTCGTCAGAAAGAAACCTTGTGATTATCAAAACCTCTTTTACAGGTTATCGGTTTTCGGTTAAAGAGGGGTACGGTTTAATCAGATACCTCTTTAACTGACAACTGAAAACTGACAACTGAAAACTATTTCCTCTGATAACTGATAACTGACAACCATTCCTCTGAAAACTGACAACTATTAAAACTGAATGCTCCTATCGCTATCTATGGAGATTACAAAGTTTTTTCGGTTCTTGTCCTTCAATAAAAGGTTCTGTGCTAATATCTTCCTCCGGACAGGCACCTGCGCGTTTGAGAAGCCCACTTCTTTTATTAATCTCTCGAAAAACGATTCCATCAGGGACAGGAAATTCTTTTTCAGGACCTCGGACAGCGTCAATCATAAATCTTGCCCAGATAGGCAGTGCTGCCCATGCCCCCTGTTGATTATAATTCCGGCGTCTCGGATCCTTTCTATCAAATCCGACCCAAACACCGACGACCATATCTGCTGTATAACCGACGAACCAAGCATCTACATCGTCATTAGTCGTGCCTGTCTTACCTGCAGCTGGGCGGGTAAGTCCCATCCGTACCGCGCGTCTACCGGTTCCATGTTTAATCACATTTTCCAAACACGAGGTAATCTGATACGCCACCTTTTCATCTAAGACACGGGTGCGCTCGACCTGATAATTGTCAGGCGGATAAATAACTTCCCCCGTTGTGTCCAAAATATATTGGATGTGCCTCGGCTTCGTCTGAACCCCACCGTTTGCAAAAATGCCATACGCAGAGGTTAATTCAAGGACTGTCATACCAGACGCGCCTAAAGAGAGGGCAGGTTTTGGATCCATCGGGCTTTTAATACCCATCCGCTTGGCTAAATCTACAGTGCGGTTTATGCCCTCCCATATACCGTTCGCGCCTATCGGCGTATCCAACATCGCTCGCGCCGTTGGAACGTTAATAGAAGATGTGAGAATATCTCGCATGATGACCGGTCCCTTAAACATATCACTATAATTGCTCGGTGCCCACCACTGTCCAGGGAAAGGCACCATTCCCCACTTTTCATCCATAACAACCGTTGCGGGTGTTACAACCGATGGTTCCTCTAACAAAGCGGCAAAAACAATAGGTTTAAAGGCAGAACCGGGTTGCCGTCTTGCACTTCCAACAGCACGATTATAAAAATTAAAATGTCCGTCCCCGATATAATAATCTCTACCACCTACCATCGCTCTAACGCGTCCAGTCCTCGGTTCAAAAGCGATCAGAGCAGCTTGCAAATAACCATCAATAGGGTCAATCCCATTAGGGTTCCGTTTATTGACATCGTAATTGGGGAGGCGGCTGCCCCCATATTTTCCATCCATATAACGCAAATGATCCGCGACCGCTTTCTCAGCAACAGATTGCATAGACATGTCTATCGTTGTGTAAACCTTCAACCCACCACTATATAACTTCTTGTTAAGCTCTGGAAGACGGAGAAGTTCAGCGTGGACGTATTGAATAAAATGTCCTGCTTCTGTTGCTTCTATGCCGCTTCCGGGCAGACTCTGCGGGAGTGGGGCGTTTATACCTCTAAGCCATTCAGACTCACCAGCGATATAGCCTTCTTCTAACATTTTACTCAGTACTATATCACGTCGACTTTTAGCATCTTGTGGATTGTAAAAAGGCGAAAAAGCGGCGGGACCCTTCGGAAGCGCAGCGAGTAAGGCACACTCATGATTCTCCAATTCGGATACCTCTTTACCAAAATAGCCACTTGCTGCCTGTTGAACGCCGTGCAGCGTTTTACCACCAAACCTTGACCGACCCAAGTCAACATGATTCAGATAACGTTCTAAAATCTCATCCTTAGAAAAAACCTTCTCAATTCTCACGGCAAGGAGTATTTCTCTGGCTTTTCGGACATAATCTCTTTTCGACCGCTGTTCAAAAAGGTAAATATTCCGCGCTAATTGTTGGGTCAAAGTACTCGTCCCAGCCAAGCGTCTGCCATCCAATAATCTACCTTTAAATGCACCAACGAGACGTATAACATCAACACCCCAGTGCTCATAAAACCGTCGGTCTTCAATAGCAATGAACGCGCCTTGTAATCTTTGAGGCATTTGGAGTAGCGGAATCAAACGCCGCGTAGTTCCCTTATCCTTATCAGCGATGTCGGCTATTTTCTCGGGTTCAAGGTAAAAGTTCTCGCGTACAGCATTGCCCTCGTTCCGAATAGAGACAATCTTTCCGTCTTTCACAGAAATCTGAACATGTCCCGCCTCCACATCAAGATTCGGATACTCAAAATCCCGTAGATGGATACGAACAGTGCCGTTTTTCTTACCAGCGTCGAGTGCCTGAGCGTACTCTCCGGGTTGGCTCAATCTTGGAATGATTTCCGCGACATCCTTATATTCCAATCGCTCCAATTTAGCAAGTAAGAACACTATTTTATCTGCCCGCTGCACTTCGCAGACCGAGGAGTAGACTTCCAGATGTTGCTGCCATGTTTCAACAGCATTATATTCAAGATCATCAAATTTGATGCCCCGCACATCCTCCCAACACCCAATTAGCATGCCACCGGCAAATCCGATTCCGGCAAAAGCTGCTATAAATATCAGGATGCACACAACCCAAAATAGGGTTAGCAAAACTTGAGAACAGTGGTATAAGAATCGAAGCATTTTGTTTGCCCCTCCTACCTCATATTCAATAGAGCCGGATTCACGGTGTTCTATCGTTTACACCGGTTTTCCGAACCCGCTTAATCGTACAACCGATCGCTCTTGTCTTTTTTCCTGCCTTTGGAATGTCTTTTCCGGCAATCACTAAATCCAAAGCGTCCTTGAGATAGTATTTCGTCGGTTCCTTCGGACTGTTATCAATCGCCCCAGCATAGCGAAGGACACGTTCTGCATCGAGAAGAAAGACTTCTGGGGTCCGTCTCGCGCCGAAATAATCAGCGATTTTGTTCTCTGGGTCCTTTAGCAGTGGAAATTCAAAGCCGTGTTCCTTACTGTATGCTAAAATCTCCTCAACTTTTTCCTGCTTGTTTGAATTGATCCCGATAAATTGCACCTTCTTTTCTTCATACGCCTTGACCAAGTTAACGATCCGCTCCGTGTAATCAGTCGCTATAGGGCACTGCGTGGCAAGGAATAGGACCACTGTAACGGGTTTTTCCTCACTCAATTTGTAGAGGGTGAAGTCCGTGCCTGCAGTATCCTTAAGGGTAAAATCCTTGACGACACTGTCAAGTTTTACCTTTTCTGGTTCTTCTTTGGCAAATCCCGTCCCTATGCTCCCGATAGACAAAACTATTACCACGCACACACACTGAAAAACAGTTGAGATACGCGGCATCCTCTGAAGAATAAAACGATCTTTCGCAAAAAAATATATAAAGAGATTTAGACGCTGCATTTTCTAATTTTTTCCCTTAATTAAGACGTTAGTAGCACCATTGGGTTTCAATTTTTTGACAAGGATACGCGCGAAAATAAAATTTTCATTTTTTACTTGCATTCTTAACCTGCATATAATATAATATAAACATATAAACTAATCCTTACCGTAGGAGATTACCCATGGCAAAGTTCTTGACTGCCAGACAACGCGAGATCTTTACCTATATTCAACGGCGTATCAAAGAGGGTTATCCACCAACAATCCGTGAAATTGGTAGTAAATTCGGCTTCTCAGAAAAAGCGGCACACGACCATCTCAACGCGCTTGAAAAGAAAAAGTATATCGGGCGGGAAGAGGGCAAACCCCGTGCCATTTCCATTCTGAAGGAAGCAGACCCCAAACTCCAAACCAGCAAATGGCTGGAAGGCCAGAACGCCAACCCCGCCTTAGCGGAGGTGCCACGCGATATTGTAGAAATCCCGATTTTCGGACGCGTGGCGGCAGGTACACCTTTACTCGCATCGCAGAACATCGAAGGTACACTTCCAATTCCGACGCGCATGGTAAACAACCATGAGTGTTTTGCCTTGCGTATCATCGGCTCCAGCATGGTCGGGGCTGGCATCCTTGAAGGCGACTTCGTCATCGTTAGAAGGCAAGCAAACGCTGACCCCGGTGATATTGTTGTCGCACTCGTTGAAGACGAAGCAACCGTGAAACGCTTCTACATTGATGGAGAGCGGGTCCGGTTACAACCTGAAAACCCAGCAATTGAACCGACTATCTTCAGTGTTAATGACGTGATGATACTCGGCAAGGTCATTGGGCTTCACCGCGAAATATAGTAAAACCTTTTACGCTACTGGCCTCAATGTGATGGGCAGAACGAAGTATCTGCCCATCCCTCTCAAACTTTACACCGACGCCAAAAAATCAGTCAATTCGTGTAGGTGGGAAAGTTGGACATCCACCATAGATAAATCTGGACACGCCTTCTCCTCATTACCAACAAGCCATGCCGTCCACAGTCCTGCATTTTTGCCGCCGACCATATCCGCAGCATAACTATCGCCAACGTAGATAGCATGTGCAGGGACAACGCCCAATTCCGACAAAGCCGCTTCAAAAATGCGAGCGTCCGGCTTTGCTATCCCTAAAACCGTAGAATCTATGATCACCTCAAGCAACGGGGTCAGTCCATACTCATCACACCAACCTCGGGTATTCCCAAAGTTATTGCTAATCACAGCAAGTTGATACGTACCATGAAGCGTTTCGAGCCATCGCCGATTGTTTTCGAGATGCTCGGCAGCACCCGCGCAGAACCAATCAACATATTCATCTTTCATCTGATCACTCAATCCCAACCGCTTATAGATTCCAACGGCAATCGCATCGGTAGTCTCCCGCAAGTTACAACGCGCCGCATATTCAGAGGCAACCGCCCCAACCGGCAGCATTGAACCGTCTTGATAAGACCACTCATGCGAGGTATCTCCGAGTGCGAATTCCGTTATTGTCTCCTTATCCGCCTTGTCAAACGCCTCACGCGTAATCTCTGGGTGCCGCTCGTGGATAAAATGATACGCTCGTTCCAACCAATGGATACCGTTTCCATCTAAAGTTCCGCCGAAATCAAATATTAAGGCGCGGATGTCTTTCATTCGTGTTCCTTTTTAGTATTTTAACCCAAGTTGCCATTTTGTAGCATAGGCTGTTAGCCTGTGCCTCTTCGCGCCGAAAATGGCAGGAAACACGCCAAGTTTTCGCAAAAATGACCGCTTTTCACTGAAAAATGGTGTGCGTGCGTCTGAAATCATAAAGGTAGCAAGTTGGATTATTTTAGTCAGGCAGCATGTAACTGCTGCCGTAATTTTAACTCCAATGCCTTTATGACTTCAGTCGTGCTAATTTCCGTCATGCAGAGATATGGCGCAGCTTGCCGATGGCACGTCCGCTTATAGCATGGACGACATTCAACAGGTTTCTCTATAATTATATGTCCAGCACCATAAGGCTTATGGCGGAGCGGGTCCGTTGGCCCGAAGAGCGCAACTGTTGGTGTACCGACCGCGGCAGCGATGTGCATAGGACCGCTATCACAGGTTAAACACACCTCACATCTCTCTAAAAGCGCACCGAGTTGTAAAATTGACGTTTTTCCAATGAGATTAATCGCCGGTAATGATGCAGGTAAGTCATCTGCAAGTGTCTGCTCCGCAAATGAACCGGTCAATATAATTCTCGCATCCGGGATAAGGTGTTCAATTTGGTAAATAACCTCAGCGAAATTCGCCATATCCCACCGTTTTGTCCGCCATGTTGTACCTAAATTGAGCGCAACAAGTCTATCGGTTGCAGAAATACCTTCAGCATGCAAGAGGTCTTGAATCATTTCACGGTCAGCATCCGTATGCCAAAACTCCAAGGAATCTGAGGAGCCGTCGATGTTGAGGAGCCGCAGTACCCGTAGATACCGATGCACTTCATGGACACTTGTAGTATCCTTACACGATGCGGTTAGCAACATTCCGCGCCCACTGACGTTTGTCCCGACACGTATCGGTACCCGCGCGAGGAAAGGTAGCAAGGCATTTCGGAACGAAGTAGGATGCAACACAACAGCAACATCAAACGCAGCCCCGTGTATCCGACGCACCAATCCCGTTAGGGATCGGTAGCGTCCACGGTTTTTGGTATCCACGATGCAAGTATCAACATACGGGTGCGTTTCCATCAAACCCGCCACAAGGGGCCGTAACAGAAGTGTCAAATTAGATTCGGGATAGGCGTGTTTCAAAGCACGCAACGTAGGCGTCAGTAACACCATATCGCCGATCCAGCCGCCTGTTTGACACACCAAAATATTTCGCATTGTCGCACCCGTGAAAAGACGACCAGATGTCTATTTTAGAAAAAAAACGGATTTGACCAAGCCTTCTTACCCGTTTCGTCTGTTATTTCAACGCGAACATATTTAGCACCGTTCGGAACGCTATAGGTCGCCTCCGTCAAGAGTTCGCCATCGGATGGAAGGATCCGCCTACCCCGGCTGCACTCCGCTTTAAAAACGATGGATTGTGCCGGTGAACATTTGACTGTTACCTCGCCATCCTCTAACGCCATATCTTCAATTTCGGGACCGAGCGTAGAATAGAACGCACCTGTTCGGAACGCTTTCATGATACTCTCAATCGTCAACTCTTCCGCTTTGACCATAATCCACCCGTGAAAGCAGTCGTGTTCGGTGCCGTGTGCATCATCTGAAGCGATGCCGAGGACAGGGCCCCCTCTATCCAGCAAGTCATCCCATGCCTGTTCCGAGAAACCTTTGCCGATGCCCATACACGTGTCGTTATAGACCTCAATGGCGAAGTACCCGCGTAACGGCAAATAATCTGTAATCGTGTGTCCGGACCAATAAGGGTGACACAAAACGGCTTCACCACCCTGTGCTTTGATTTCATCAAGCACTGCGTTCGGATGCATCTTCGCGCAATTGATCGTCTCATGAATGTTAATCGCTACAAAATGATACGTCGCACCGCCGTAAGGATTTGACGGATGCACTTCACTGCCGGATATTGCCAGAAAGTCTGACGTACTGTAAGCACTCACATCGTTAACCTTACGGTGATCTGTTAGCACAAGGAAATCGTAGCCTGCCTCACGGTATGCCGCGAAGCGATCCGCCATAGGAAGCTGCCCATCGGATTCTGTGCTATGGCTATGTGTATTCCCACGGTACCATTGTCCCGGTTGCTGAAAAGGATTTGCGTTGAACATAACTGGCTCCTTGTTCCGTAATAATGTACTCAAGTTATTAGGAGATGCTGATTTATGAACCTGTTGGCGCGTCCTGCACGTCCAGTTCTATTTTAGCATATCCAAAATCCACTTGTCAATAATTGATCAAACTAAACTATCGCCAATCCATCATCCGTTTGGCACACCAAGAGGAGCGCACCACAACGTCTTCTAAAAGACAACACGGTCCTTCAAGATACTTACCTTAGATAGGACTTATGCATTTTCTCTTAAAGTCCCCCTGATAAGGGGGTGTTTTTGCTGGGGTTTTTCTTCTATAGGGGGTTAAATCAGCAAAATATACCGTTCCTCCATTCAAGTCGCGTAAGTCCTATTAGAAAAAGAAAGGGTTCGACCAAGCTTTTTTGCCGGTTTCGTCTGTTATTTCAACGCGAACGTATTTAGCACCGTTCGGAACGCTATAGATCGCCTCCGTCAAGAGTTCACCATCCGACGGAAGAATCCGCCGACCGCGACTGCACTCCGCTTTAAAAACGATGGATTGCGCTGGCGAACACTTAACCGTTACCTCATTATCTTCTAACGCCATATCTGTGATTTCGGGTCCCATTGTAGAGTAGAACGCGCCCGTCCTGAGTGCTTCCATGATACTTGCAATCGTCAGTTCCTCTGCCTTGACCATAATCCATCCGTGGAAGCAATCGTGATCGGTGCCGTGTGAATCATCCGAAGCGATGCCGAGAACAGGACCACCTCTATCCAGCAAATCGTCCCAAGCTTGTTCTGAAAACGCTTTGCCAATCTCCATACAGCCGTCGTTGTAGACCTCAATGGCGAAGTAACCCCGCAATGGCAGATAATCTGTAATGGTGTGCCCAGACCAATACGGATGACATAAAACGGCTTCGCCGCCCTGCGCCTTAATCTCATCAAGCACTGCGTTCGGATGCATCTTCGCACAATTGATTGCCTCATGAATATTAATCGCTACAAAGTGATGTATCGCACCACCGTATGGGTTTTCAGGATGCACTTCGCTTCCTGATATCGCCAGAAAGTCTGACGTACTGTAAGCACTCACGTCATTAACCTTACGATGATCTGTTAGCACGAGGAAATCGTAGCCTGCCTCACGGTATGCCGCGAAGCGATCCGACATGGAAAGTTGACCGTCGGATTCTGTACTATGACTATGTGTATTGCCTCGGTACCATTGCCCGGGTTGGCGGAAAGGGTTTGCGTTGAACATTGAGAACTCCTTATTCCGTGATGATGTATTTCAGTCTTTAGGGCAAATGCTTAATTCATTGGATAGACTTCGTAATTCCAAACCATTTTAGCGTGTCTACAATCCGTTTGTCAATAATTATTCAATTAGTAGTCAGCACTATTCAATTTTCGATTTTCAATTATCAGTAGGTGCGGGTTGGTGAGAATGCGACCTTAATTGTCTGAATCAGGATTTACAGAATTCATGGTTTTTTCAGGGTTAGGGATGTCTCTTGATTGCCAGAGGTATTGAGTTTTGGGTTAAATCGACTTTTTTGTCGGGGAGAGGTCGCTCCTATAAGACCTCTTTTGAAAAAAAAAATAAAACATTGACAACACCACGCATCTATGATATAATTTTGCAAGCGCAAGAAACTGAAACTTATAGCGTAAGAATATGACAATCCGTTATCCCTATATTCTTTTGACGCAGGAGAAAATCTTATGAAATCCTACAGGCAAATCGTTGAGGAAGCCAAAACAGAAATACCAGAAGTGACGGTTGCTGAGGTGAAAGCCGAACAGGAGAAAGAAAGCGATTTCGTGTTACTCGACGTACGCGATGAAGACGAATATCGCGCCGGTTATATTCCGGACGCTGTCCATGTCACACGCGGTATGCTCGAATTTTCCGTTGAAAACTACATTCCAGACCGAGACCAAAAAGTCGTCGTCTATTGTGCGGCAGGACTCCGTTCCCTTCTCGCCGCAAAGTCGCTCCGTGAAATGGGATACACAGACACGGTTTCCCTCGCAGGCGGCTATCGTGATTGGGCAGCTGCTGGTCTGCCGACAGTCCAAGATAAACCGATGAGCCATGAGCAACTCGATCGTTACAGCCGACATTTTATGCTCACTGAGGTCGGTGAGCAGGGACAAGCGAAACTGCTTAATGCTAAAGTCTTGATGGTCGGTGCGGGGGGATTAGGGTCGCCCGCGGGTGTATATCTCGGTGCCGCAGGCATCGGACATCTCGGTATTATTGATTCCGATGTCGTCGAATTAAGTAATCTACAGCGTCAGATACTCCACCGTACAGAATCCGTCGGCACCCCGAAAGTTCAATCCGCAACGACAACGATTAAGTCGTTGAACCCAGACATCAATATCACACCGTATAACCTCCGCCTGACTGCCGATAACGTCGAAGAAATTTTCTCGGAATATGATCTGATTGTAGACGGCTGCGACAACTTTGCTACCCGTTACCTCGTCAACGACGCGGCTGTGCTGATGAATAAACCCGTCGTTCACGGCAGTATCTTCCAATTCGAGGGACAGGTCACGCTCTTCAAACCACACGAAGGTCCCTGCTACCGATGCCTATTTCCGACACCGCCACCTCCGGGCATGGTGCCCAGCTGAAGTGAGGCAGGTGTCCTGGGCGTGCTCCCAGGCGTAATCGGTGTTATGATGGCAACTGAAGCGATTAAATACATTATCGGTATCGGCGAACCGCTTATCGGTAGGCTGATCCTCTACGACGCGCTCAGTATGACCTATCGTGAAATGAAAATTAGTAGAGATGAGAACTGCCCACTCTGTGGTGATAACCCTGTTATTACAGAACTGATTGATGATTACGATGCAGCGGCGGAAAATCCGGAAACCTTCGCACCCGCTGCTGATTAAATGAAGTTTAAGAAAATATTTCGGTAATTCTATATTTCCTCCAGACCCGGTAGGTTTGGTTTCCTAACCGAACCGGACTTCCCCAAAAATTACCGAATTAAAAAATTAATCTTCAAACAACCAGCACCCGAGACGGAGATTTAGACAACTCCGAGGAGAAATCTATATGTTACCTTGTCCTGATTGTAACAACCCACTGACGCAGTTTCCGATCGAACAAGACGACGTAGACCTCGTCAGTTGTGATGGCTGCTACGTCGTGTTGCTCGTCCATCCCGGTGATGATTTGGAACGTGTAGACAACGTCACCTTTGATGATCTCGTCGAAGCGTACGGCACTGAATATCCGATTGATGTTGACCCAAGCACAGTGGAACTTCCTGAAGAGGTTGAAGACGCATTGATGTAGATCGGGAAAGATGATGTCGGTGCTAAGACTTAATTAGGAAATTGAGGACACAGAAAAAGAAAATGCACATCTTTTTTCTCGTTGTGCTACAATGGTTTTAATCTACTATTTTAAGGAGGTTGTTAATGCGAACTCTCATTTTACTAACAGTACTAAGCCTGATCGTTTCACCCGCATTCGCGCAAAAATACATTAGTTGGGAAGCGGAAAACTATGACGCTATCAATGGCGAAAAATTCCAAACCTTTGAAACCCCATCCGACCAACCGGGCAACGCAGGTGAAGGCGTAGACGATTACACCGTCGCCGAAGCATCAGGCGGTGCTTTCATCGGTTCAGCCAACGGGGCTGGAAACGATGGCGGGGACTGGGTGAAATACGAGTTCTCAGTCGACGGAGATGATTGGCATTTCTGGGGACGTGTGATTGCGCCGTCAGTTGCCGATAACTCCTGTTACTGGGCACTCGATACAGCCGACGGCGATGTTACCTCTACCAATGACGGCCCCATGAATATCTGGGATTTCTATGAAGCAGGCGAACTCCGGGAAAACTATACGACGGACTGGGTCTGGTTCCGATTGAACTCACGCAACGGCCCTTTTGAAGGATTGGAACTCACCCAGCACGGCGACGATCCGGTTCCCGTCGAACTTTCCGCCGGTGAGCACACACTCCACATCGCACATCGCGAAGATGGCACATACATTGACCAAATCTTCGCGACAACAGATATCGAATTCGATCCGAACGAAACCAACCCACAGACGGCTGTTGAACCGAAAAACAAGTTGACGACAACTTGGGGCGCGCTCAAAAGCGGATTCTAAGTCGAACAAACACTTAAAGGCATCCACGCGCTGGATGCCTTTACTTTTTAAATTATTACCAGCAACGCGGGATATACGGAAAATTGAGAACTCACTGTTATTTCTCGCTCGGTCCGAAAACAAAAACCCTCCTACACATCTGCTTGATACTTGCTAACTACGCTGCTACGCTAAACGCAGCTGAAACGACACTCCGTTTCACAGATCAAACGCAGGCAGCCGGTATCCATTTTAAACATAACAACGGGGCATCTAAACAGAAATACCTACCTGAGACGATGGGGGCCGGCGGACTCTTTTTTGATTACAACAACGACGGACATCTCGATATCTACCTTGTCAATAGCGGCTCCCTCAGCCAAGATGCTCAATCCGTCAGACATACGAATCACTCGGACGTCCTTTATCGTAACAACGGGGATGGGACATTTGTGGATGTAACCGAAGCAGCAGGACTGCAACAAAACTACGGATACGGTATGGGATGCCTTGCTGCAGACTACGACAACGATGGAGACACTGACCTCTATCTCACCAACTTCGGCAAGAACCAACTGTATCGGAACAATGGGGACGGCACCTTCACAGACGTTACGTCCCGCGCCGGTGTAGGGGATGGCAGCTGGAGTGTCAGTGCCTCCTTCGGCGACTTCGACCTTGACGGATATTTGGACCTCTATGTAGCGAATTATCTGGACTATCACCTCGAAACAGCCCACGCCTGCTTTTTGGAGGGTGTTCATATCTACTGTGGTCCACACGAATACCCGGGTGCCCGTGATACGCTCTACCGCAACAACGGCGATGGCACTTTCACAGATGTTACAACCCGCGCGGGACTACACCAAGCCGGAAAGGGGTTAGGGACGCTCTTCACAGACTACAACAGCGACGGCTATCCTGATATTTTTGTCGCTAACGACGCTGTTCCCGATTTTCTCTACCACAACAACGGTGATGGCACTTTCACAGATGTCGCCATCACAGCAGGGGTCGCTTATAACGCAGAAGGACGCGCAACCGCCAGTATGGGGATCGCCGCTGGCGATTACGACAATGACGGGTTGCCAGACCTCTTTGTCACAAACTTCGCTTTGGAAATCAATAGCCTCTTTCACAACGACAGCGACGGCTTTTACACAATGACCACCTTTGAAACCGGTCTCGCCGATCCGAGTTTTTCACAACTCGGTTTCGGAACTCAGTTTCTCGACGCAGACAATGATGGGACACTTGAACTTTTCGTCGCAAACGGACATGTGTGGGATAATGTATCAGAAATCACGCCATCACTCTCCTATAAACAACAGTGCCAGATCTTTGGTAACATTGAAACCGGACAATACAACGATCTATCTGAGACAGCCGGACCATTTTTCAAACGTCGAGTCGTCGCGCGCGGTGTAGCTACCGGCGACTATAACAACGATGGCGCAATGGATATTCTTGTCACATGCTGCGGCGAAACCCCGGCACTCTTGCGCAATGATTCTCAGACAGCCCACCAAAAGCACAATTGGGTGAAAATCCGGCTCGTCGGCACTGAAAGCAATCGCGACGGCATCGGGGCAAAAGTCTGGGTACAAACAACTCAGAAAACACTCTTCAAAGAAGCTATCTGTGGTGGAAGCTACGCCTCCAGTAGCGATCCTATCCTTCACTTCGGTATCCGTACACAAGAAACGATTCAATCTATCAAAGTAAAATGGCAAAGTGGACGTAGCCAGACAGTCGATTTCTCAAAGACAGAGAAGCCGGTGAATCAAGTTATCCGTATCATCGAAAACCCGGCAAAAAATTAGATTGGATATTTCAGTTTTCTTGTTTAGGACTTACGCATTTTCCCTTAAAGTCCCCTGATAAGGGGGATTTAGGGGGTTAAGTATAACCCAAGTTGCTACCAACGGATTTTGAGCATTGTAACGCGGTTTTTCCGACACTTTCTTCACCCCGTATGAGGTTTAACAAATAAATTGGGTAATTTACTCCAGGCCCGGTAGGTGCGGTTTCCTAACCGCACCGGGTCCGACAAGAAAACTGAAAATTACCCGATTAAATTTTTAATCTTCATTAGGGGTGTTATGTCTATAGAAACTAAAATATCGCCCTGCGTGCTAAATTTGCGTAAGTTCTGTTGTTAATCCGAAGCAAGTCTCCGGCAGATTCTTTGTCGTAGTAAAGACATCCGGATGCCCTCACTCGCAATGCGCTTCCCTTTAGTCACAAAGATAAATCTGCGTAGAAATGCCCACTGTTACTAAAATCGGCAAGACTGGTACATCGGCCATCAGCGACCTCTTATCCATCATCCATACGAAATAATCGTTGTATATAATGCAATAATTGCATACCGTTTGCAAAAATTGTCAAATTCTTCGCAAAAGATGCTATTCAGGCGGACTCAGTATCAGTCCCCATTTTAGAATTTATCTATCCTCCATCCCTAAAAAAAATAAATGTTGCCGAAAACTCTCTTCTGTTTTCCATAGACACACCATCTCTTTGACGATAATTGATAAGAACTCTCTCAGGAAAACAGAAACGACGCGTTAGTAAAACGAAACAGCGTATTATAACCCAAGTTGCCACTTTGTAGCATAGGCTGTTAGCCTGTGCCTCCATGAGATACACATTCACACGTTCACATAACAAGGAAAGTGTGTAAGTAATTACGGGATCTACTATAAACCACGAGTTCTTGGTTTTCCACACGCCTTATCTCCATACAATAGAACATTTTTTGCACTATATACTGCAATTTTTGCGTGCTGATAATCGACAAAACGTTACAAACACCCTTCATTTTTTCAATAGTGCCGCTCTCAAAAAAAGATGAACACTGACACTCCATCTGACAAACCCCACTGGATACGTGCGTTTACAAGGATAGCAGTATGAAAAACCTCTTTAAAATTTCAGCGATCATTTGGTGTAAATATGCTGTAGGTCGTGACAGGCATTGGCACGAAATTTGCTTAAGTAACGTGATTCAGTTTTAAAGGAGCAATCATGAACCAACAGACGACATTTATTGAATTACCATCAGCACCTATGCAGGCAATTTATAACATAATCCAGCAAGTCGTAAAGGCAAAAATCCCCTTTTTCATTACTGGCGAAACCGGTGTTGGTAAGGAAGGCATCGCAAGATATATTCATGAAAGTAGTTTACGAAGAGATAAACCGTTTATCGCCATCAACTGCGGTAGATTCTCCGCTGAACTCCTCCAGAGTGAACTCTTTGGACATGAAGCAGGGGCGTTTACAAGCGCGATCCGTCAACGTCAAGGCGCATTTGAAGCTGCAGACGGGGGGATCCTCTTTTTAGATGAGGTACCCGAAATGTCCTTGGACGCACAGAAAATGCTTTTGCGCGTTTTGGACACGGCTACATTCACACGGCTCGGTGGAAATGAAGTCTTGACTGTCGATGTTCACATTATCGCTGCAACAAACAGAGATATTGCGAAAGCAGTCGCTAAAAAAGAATTTCGGGAAGATCTCTACTACCGGCTTAAGGGGATGATGCTTCATCTACCTCCACTCCGCGAACGCACAGAAGACATTGCACCCTTAGTGACGGCTTTTATTATCGAGTTCAGCACCGAATATGGGAAAAACGTCACCGGCATCGCCTCAGAGGCACTCAAGCGTCTTGAACAGGCAGCATGGCCTGGCAATATCCGGCAGCTTCGGAGCACTGTCCAAACAGCTGTCGCACTCGCAACAATAGATGAACTCGAACTCAAAGATTTCCCAGATATATATCCTGAGTTCGTTCAGACGCTTATCTCTATCTGGCAGACGCTCCCCTCGGAAACCCAGCATGCAATCTGGGAAACACTTCCATTAGAAATACAGCATGCAATTACGCATGAAGTCTCAACGCGCGCCCCAGAACCATGGCGCACCTTGCAAGCTGCCTACATGCCGAAAACGAGCGAAGAAGGCGGATTTCTCAATATCGAAAACATGAACCTGAATCAAATTCTACGAGCAGTCTCCCAGAGGCGTATTGAGCAACATACATCCTTACGCGAAGCAGCTGAATCATTAGATATTGATCTCCGAACCTTGCAAAAATACGCACAATGGGAGGAACCAAAAGAGTAATAGGGTTTGACTGCGCATAATATCTTTATCATATACTGTCTCTTTTGACCTAAAGGGCAGAATTCCATCAGACTTTTGTGTGTATGCAACATTTTAAGTCAACCAAAAATCCAAATATAGCGTTAAGGGTTAGCGTTAATGGAAATTAATGAAAAAAAACACACAATTTGCTATGGAACTGGTTTCCGTGCCAGAACCATTCAGTTTTCGGTTTTTTCGTTTAATTTTAGACCCTCCAGGCCCGGTAGGTGCGGTTTGGAACCGCACCGGATCCTGAAAAAAGTACGAGAAACTCTATAATTTCTTAAAACTGAATGGCTCTGTTTCCGTGCCGTTGCAATTATATTTTCTACAAGCAAAAGAAAGGGCGCACGTGGTAATGACGCATCATGTTGCACTCCGCTTTTAGGGAATAAAATCGCTCAATCTTAAATATATTCTTCGTCCATATCCATATTAAAATATACTTAAGGAGCACATCATGAACCAGCAGACGGCATTTATCGAATTGCCATCAGCACCCATGCAGGCGAGTTACGAAACAATTCAACAAGTTGTAAAATCAAACATCCCGATCCTCATTACCGGCGAAACTGGTGTCGGTAAGGAAGGCATCGCAAAATACATACATGAAACCAGCCCACGGAAGTGTAAACCGTTTATCGCCATCAATTGCGGTAGATTCTCCGCTGAACTCCTCCAGAGTGAACTCTTTGGACATGAAGCAGGGGCGTTTACAAGCGCGATCCGTCAACGTCAAGGCGCATTTGAAGCTGCAGACGGGGGGATCCTCTTTTTAGATGAGGTACCCGAAATGTCCTTGGACGCACAGAAAATGCTTTTGCGCGTTTTGGACACGGCTACATTCACACGGCTCGGTGGAAATGAAGTCTTGACTGTCGATGTTCACATTATCGCTGCAACAAACAGAGATATTGCGAAAGCAGTCGCTAAAAAAGAATTTCGGGAAGATCTCTACTACCGGCTTAAGGGGATGATGCTTCATCTACCCCCGCTCCGAGAACGCACAGAAGACATTGCCCCCTTAGTGACTGCTTTTATTACCGAGTTCAGTGCTGTTTACAAAAAAAGAATTACAGGGATTACCGCAGAGGCACTCAAACTTCTTGAACAGGCAGCATGGCCTGGCAATATCCGGCAACTTCGGAGCACTATCCAAACGGCTATCGCGCTCGCAACAACAGATAGACTTGAGCGCAAAGATTTTCCGGATATTTACCCAGATTTTGTCCAGACGCTCGCTTCTGTCTGGCAGACACTCCCGCCAGAGACGCAACACGCAATTTGGGAAACACTCCAACCAGAAACGCGGCATGCTATTATGTATGATCTCTCAACACGCGTAACTGGACAGTGGCATAGTTCTCAGGTTTCCTATCTACCGAGAATGAGTAGAAAAATAGAGTCTCTCAATATAGGGGATATGAACCAGAATCAAATCCTACGAGCGGTTGCCCAAAGACGTATTCAGCAACACACATCGCTACGCAAGGCAGCTGAATCGTTAAATATTGATATACGGACCCTTCAGAAATATGCACACTGGCAAGAACCAGATAACCAAGCGGCAGAAATTTCTTCAACAGGAGATTAAAGTCGCTAAATGCTCGTATAACATAAATTCAATCTTATATAGGACTTACGCATACCTTCTTAAAGTCCCCTACCCCCTGATAAGGGGGGATATGGGGGGTGTTTTTGCTGGGGTGTTTCTTCGAGGGGATTTAGGGAGTTTAAAGGATAAAACTGTCGCTTTTTGCGTCTAAATTTCTAATATTTGCTCAATTTGCGTAAGTCCTGTTATAAATAATACAGTACGGGAACCGAAGAGAACTCCTTATAGCATGACGAGGTAACCTAAACCTCTCCTTCCTATAAGGAGTTCTTTTTATTTATCTATACGGGTCAAACCTTCTACGATAACTGGGGCAGGAAATAGATACCTAATAGCCCACCCGTGATGACTGATAACTATATGTCGCTATTTTAGGTTGACATCACGTTATATCCGCGCGTATAATAGTAGTATTATCAGATTCTGATAATAGAGGCACCTTTGGAACACCTCAATTTTTTGACTTCTTATTATGTGAGGAATAATCGAATTGGCTCAACAAAAAGCAACTAATATAACGTGGCACGAAGCGACTGTCACGGTAGAAGATAGAGAAAAATTATTGAACCAGAAAGGCTGCGTGATTTGGTTCACCGGACTCTCCGGCTCAGGTAAATCAACGTTAGCAAACGTAGTCGAACAGGTATTGCATCACCAACGCCACCACACTTATGTCTTAGATGGCGATAATGTACGACACGGACTGAACAAGAACTTGGGCTTCTCACCAGAAGACCGAGAGGAAAACATCCGTCGCATCGGCGAAGTCGCGAAACTCTTTTCGGATGCAGGCACAATCGTCATGACTGCCTTCATCTCGCCTTACCGTGCCGACAGAGATCAGGCACGCGCACTCATCGCTGAGGATAGATTCGTTGAAGTTTTCGTCGACTGCCCACTTGATGTCTGCGAGGAACGGGATACGAAAGGCTTATACAAAAAAGCACGTGCTGGAGAGATCAAGGAATTTACAGGCATCAGTGCACCTTACGAACCGCCCCTGGACCCAGAACTTACAGTGAACACTGCCACACTCTCTATTGAAGAATGCGCACATGCAGTTGTCGATACCCTTGTGAAAATAGGGCTCGTCCCCGCAGAAAATTAGCAGGCAAGGACGCACGGTTTCCACATTAATAGGACTTACGCAAAGCACTCTTTTGTAGCATGATGCACGTCGCATCTGGGGTGTTTTTGATAGGGTATTTCTGCGTATTGCTGGGGTGTTTCTTCAAGTACGCCGCAAACCTGTTAGGTTGTGCACTGAAACCGACTGCGTTTTTTACAGGGTACGCCTCTTACAGAGGCTGCAATGAACAAAATCGCGTAAGTCCTGATTAAAAATAGGGCACCAAAATGGAATCAGTTATCACGGATTTCAATGAGAACGGATTCTCTATTCTCCACGGCATTTTGGGATCGGAGACACTCGAAGCCGTTAAACACGAATGTGAAGCGTTAGTTGATGAACTCGCGTTACAACGGCAAGTTGAAGGAAAACTGGCGAACCCACATCCAGATGCCACTTTTGAAACCCGACTGATGCATCTCTATGAAAATTACCCAGATGAAAACCCGACAATCTTTCGACCAGAATTGCATCGTGAAGGGTTTTTCGGCGTGTTCGCGCACCCTGTCCTACTTGACCTCGCCGATGTTATTTTAGGTACAGAGATCCGATTGTACCCGAACTATTCCGTCCGTCCGAAACTACCCGAGAACAAACGCACGGAGGTGTTGTGGCATCAAGACGCAGGCTATACTTCAAAAGAAGCGGATGTCTTACGGATGATGAATGTTTGGGCACCGTTAGTCCCGGTTAACGTTGAAAACGGGTGCATGGAATTCATTCCCCAGAGCCACAAGTGGGGCGTTGTCCCACACGAAAAAGACGAATACTACCTCCGCATTCACGATGACTACATCAAACCGGTTGAGGCGGATGCCGTATCTATTGAAATTCTGCCGGGCGATGTTGTCATTTTTAGTAATCTTCTTTTTCACCGTGGGTTACCGAACCGCGCTGGACACGTGCGATGGAGTTTAGACTTCCGCTATCAAGATGCCACACAACCGACACTTCGGACAACACAAGGACATCTACTCCGTTCACAAAGGACACCAAAGGCGGTTGTAAAAGATGCTCAAGCGTGGGCACAACTCGAATTTTCCTAAATACAAGAGCACCGCGCTTGGAACGAAGTGGAAACCGGTATATGGAGAAAACGATCCTGTCCAAACTTTCCACATCAAACCGCAAGGAAAGTTAAAAGAATGAAATTAATTCAGTTTCACCTACCGAATTTAGGCAAGCGGGTCGGAATTGTTACCCGCGACGAGGAAGTAATTGACGTAACAAGCGAGGAATCCCCCGGTGTCTTAGAAGTGCTCGCACTTGCGCATCAGGAACAGATGAGCCTCGGTGTCATCCTCGCTGATATTCAAGAGAAAGTCGCAACACCCGCACCGATCCAACTCCCGTCGTTTGCTGATGCAGAAAACGCGGCAACGGAACCTGAAGGGCTTACCTTAAAGAAATTGGATGTTGCACCCGACGAAAATGTACCACACCTTTTACCACCGATTGATGCCCCTGAAGTCTGGGGCTGCGGTGTAACCTATAAACGGAGCGCAGAGATGCGCGACGATGATACCGAACAGGACATCTACAGCCGCGTCTATCACGCCGATCGTCCTGAGATATTCTTCAAAGGGACACCTTCACGCTGCGTCGGGCCTAACGGTTTTATCGGCATCCGAAGCGATTCTGCGCTGACAGCAACAGAGCCAGAACTCGCGTACGTTCTCGGTGGCGATGGAGAAATTGTCGGATACACCCTCTGTAACGACGTATCCGCATGGGACATTGAACGCGATAACCCGCTCTACTTGCCGCAATCCAAAGTCTTTTACGGGTGCTGTGCCCTCGGACCGATGTTTCTCACACCCTCTGAAATCGATGACCCATATAATTTGGAGATGCAATGCACCGTCCTTCGGGAGGCAGACATCATCTATCAAGGCGAAGTGAACACTTCCCAAATCAATTGGAAGTTTGAACAACTCACCGAATTCTTGATGCGAGATAACCCTATCCCGCTCGGCACCGTTGTCTCAACCGGCACCGGTATCATCGTCCCGAACGATCTACCACTTGCTCCTGGGGACGTTGTCCAGATAGACATCAACGGGTTCGGCACGCTGTCAAACCCTGTCAAACAGCTTTAGGAGGCACTGCCCAATGAATACAAATGAACCATTTATCGGTATGCATAAAACGGAATTGGATACACCCGCACTGCTGATTGATCTGGACAAAATGGAAGCTAACATAGCGGCGATGGCGAACTATTTCAGTAAAGTAAACGCCGATCTGAGACCGCATGTTAAAACGCATAAAACACCAATCATTGCGCATAAACAGATTGCAGCAGGCGCTATCGGTGTTACGTGCGCGAAACTCGGTGAAGCAGAAGCCGTTATCCACGCCGGAATTCGAGATGTACTCATCGCCAATCAAGTCGTCGGTGCCCAAAAGATCGCTCGGCTCATCAACCTCGCGAAACATTCGGAAATTATGGTCGCAGTGGATAATGCTGAGAACGTGCAAGCCATCTCCGAGGCAGCAGTCGCCAAAGGCGCAACCGTCAGAATGTTAGTAGAAGTGAATATCGGTATGGACCGATGTGGTGTTGAACCCGGCAAACCGGCGTTAGAATTAGCAGAACAGATACGTCGAAACTCAAATCTCATTTTTGAAGGGTTAATGGGGTATGAGGGACATACCGTTGCGAAACCGAACCGCGCGGAACGCGATACCGCCGCACGTCAGGCGATGCAACGACTCGTGGATGCAAAGCATTATCTTGAAAAGCATAACGTAGAAGTTCCCATCATGAGTGGTGGTGGCACCGGAACCTTCAATATCACCGGAAGTATCCCAGAGATGACAGAGGTACAAGCCGGTTCTTATGTCCTAATGGATTCCACCTACTACAATGTAGAAGGTGTCGGGGACCATTTCGATTGTGCCTTGTCGGTCTTAGCAACCGTCGTGAGTCGTCCAAACCCAAATCGAGTGATTGTGGATACAGGCCTAAAGGTGCTGGCAAAAGAGTTCGGTATCCCGCAACCCGTTGGTGTAAACGGAGTAGAGATGACTGGACTCTCTGAAGAGCACGGAAAGATGCAAGTATCCGATGCAAGCGTTTCTCTCAAACCGGGGGATAAGCTTGAAATCTTACCAACGCACTGCTGTACGACAGTGAACCTCCACGACAGGTATTACGGCATCCGGAACGGGATTGTCGAATCTGTGTGGAATATCGCAGCGAGAGGAAAAGCCCAATAATGGTCTGCTGATAGTGACCACACCTGGAACCGCAATGAACTACTTTGTGGCGGCTAATGTGCTGGATGTTCCGATTTGTAGATGCCCACAAGCACATCCCACCACAAAACAGCATTATAGTAAAGCACGAAAATAAGCTGACACTCCATGATAACGTTGCCCGCTCGTAGGGGCTGGGTCACCCAGCCCCTACGAGCAACTGCGTGTCCAAATAATTATAGGCGTAATATAAAATTAGGAGGTAAACTCAATGAGGACTCACAAATCGCAGCATATTAAGAAACCGTTTTATCTTTTTATTTTCCTTACCGTAGGCCTTCTACTACTAAATCAACAGGTTTCAGAAGGCTATATCGCAAAACGTTATAGTGTGCCGCAAATCGTCAACGAAAGCAGCAATATTCTTTTCGGGACGGTTTCAGAGATCAACACCAAACGCCAGACTGTAAAAGTTAAGGTCGAAAGATACTTGAAAGGCAAGGCGGAGTTTAATGAGATCAAGATCCGACTTGATGTCTACAAAGGAGAGAAGGATCACCGAGAAGAAGCCATGCGTCTTATGAAGCAGGACGCGCCGATTATCATCTTTTACCTCAGAGAAGGCAGACGTATTGATAGCCTCGGACACATAAGCGGGAAATGGTTTCAAACCCAAACCACAAAACAGGGAAATGAATGGGGGTGGTGGGGGTTTACACACACTGAAAAATATCTCAATAGAGACGAAGTCTCAAGGCGAGATTCAACTGCCGATTTTCAGAAAGAACTCGATGCCATGTTGGGGGCAGATGCTATCAAACTCCATTTTCTCAGGACAAACAGTTATAGGGATGAGTACCCTGCTATCTCCAACATCAATTCAATAGGAAACCGCTGGATTGCCTACGATGGAACAACGAATCGCGACCTACCCGGGCTCAACGAAGCAAACATCTTATGGATCGGCTTTCGCACACTCTCGCGAGATGGAAAATACCGTCTTAACAACAAACAAGAACAACGGATTAAAGAATTCGTGAAAAATGGCGGTGTTGTTATCGTCTCTGGTCAAGATAGCGATGAAGAAAACCCGTGTCGTACAGGATGGTTACCCGAACCGCTCAAGGGTGTAGAGAGTTCACGACGAAATGATTTTCAGCCGACTTCTAATGCCGGTGAACTCTTTAAAGCACCGCACCGTATTCGGTCAGGGCAGCTCGCACTTGACGACTCATGGAGCGGATGGAATCAAAAATATCAAGTGCTGGCAACCACCAACGGGGGCAAAGAGATTGTCGTCGCTAAACTGCGATATGGCAAAGGTATGTATCTTATCACTAATCTCCGCAACAGTCAGAGAAACGAAGTCTCTAAAAATCGTCGGATGCTTGAAAACCTGGTGCATTTCGCCGTAGACTTCATAAAAGTGTCGAAATAAAAAGCGAGGTAAACCACAGATGAAAAAAGCGAGTTTAAAGCAGACCAATATGCACAATATGCACAAGTCAGTGAAACTCGGTTTCCCTGTCAAACTCGTGCTGACGCTGTGCTTCACTGTTGTTTTCTTCTCTACAGCAAGCCCGGCGTATGCAGTTATCCCGCAGCTGCTGGGGCCGCTCACTGCACTGCTGAGTATCATCCCTCAGATTCTCGCCTTTGTAGGTGTCGCCCTGATAACAGCCCTGGTTTTTGCGCGTGATACGACCAAAATGCTGTTCTACAAGTTCCGCGACTTCGTAACTGCCCACAAGGTTATCGTTTCTGTCGTCGGCGCGATGGTCATCCTCGGATCCGTCTTAGGAATTTATCAATTGATCCGAACCCCGACTGCCTCATTTGAAACGAACGTTCAGAATGTAGGCGCGGGGAACGTAAAAGCTAACAGAACATGGGCAACTTTCCGCGGGAATAAGAACCGAACAGGACACTTAGACACCCGCCCCGGTCCCACAAACGGAGCACCCGCATGGGTCTTCAAAGAAGAAGATGCACTGGCGGTTGACTTCTCTTCATCGCCAGCGGTTGTTGGGAATCGGTTGTATATCGGTTCTTCGTACGGTTCAATCTTCTCATCGGCGGGCGCAACGTACTGTATTGATATAGAGTCCAGAGAGGTCATCTGGCGACACGCTTCTCCTACCCCGATTTTCTCGTCCCCCGCAGTGGCTGGCGGGCGAGTCTACATCGGCGAAGGTTACCATGAACATAGCGACTGCCATCTCCGGTGCCTCGATGCGAAAACAGGCGAACAGATATGGTCTTTCGGAACAGCGAGCCATGTGGAGTCAACGCCTTTTATCAGCCAAGGAAAACTCTACTTTACAGCCGGGGCTGATGGCATCTACTGCATTGATGCTTTGGAAGGACAGGAAATCTGGCACTATAAAGCGGTCCATGCGGATATGTCGCCCGTTGTGCATAATGGCAAAGCATACTTCGGGACAGGCTACGGCGATTATCGAATTTACGCCGTTGATGCGCAGACAGGCACTGAAATTTGGTCTAAACAGATGCCGTATCCTGTATGGGGGAGCCCGACGGCTTATGAAAATCTCGTCTTTTTTGGACTCGGACGCGGTAATCTTTCCGACAGTGATCCGATACCCGCCGGTAAGATCGTCGCACTTGATACGGAAACCGGCGACATAATATGGGAACACGCGGCAAAAGATGCCGTCCTCACTGCGATCGCCGTTCAGAACGGCAACGTTACTTTCGGTTCCCGTGATGGATCCGTCTACTGCCTCCGCGCGACTGACGGAAAACGTAACTGGCAGACAGGACTCGGTGCCCCAGTCGTATCCTCGCCTGCTGTGACACCGGATACCGTCTATGCCGCAACGAAAAACGGCTATATTTACGCGCTTTCTACTGACAATGGAAAAGTGAAATGGGAATTTAACACAAGAACTGTCATCCGAAATATAGTACTCTATTCATCACCTGCGGTTGCCAACGGGTTCGTCTACATAGGTTCAAGTGATCGTTATATCTTCTGTCTCGGGGACGATAATAACGACAAAATTATCGGTGACCGCTAACTCGGAGAAATAAAAATGAAAAACTATGTTTGGATTGCAATAGCCCTAGCTGCTTTACTCATAAACACGGTAGCAGATGCACAGTGGCGTAGTAAAACCCATGACGAATATAAAGCCCTCACAGGGGTTGACGTTAAAATTGATGGTGATCTTGGCGAATGGGAGGGTATCCTTGACACAGTCACAGGCACCGACGGAAAACCTTTCTGCGGTGTTGAATATGAAGGCAATGTCTTTCAGGTACACGGCGGTGGCAATTGGAAGGGTGCCGACGACCACGAAACCTGTTTCATGATCGTATGGGATTCAAAAGCCGTATATATTGGGCTTATTGTCACAGACGATGAACACGAACACGCAGCCGCTGCCGCATGGAACGGTGATGGCGCACAACTCGCCTTTGAAATGAGCGGCAAACGCTCCGCTGGCATACAGATGTTTCTCTACAATATCGGTTTAGATGACAAGGCGAAAGATATACTCCCTGGCGCTTTGAATGAGGCTCCCGGTGGGGCAGGTATCGCCCCTGGTGATGACATCGCCGTTGTCCGAAACGAAGGTGAAAAGAAAACCTACTACGAACTCCGATTCACCGCTGAAGAATTGCAAGTAAAAGGCAAAAAATTCAGCGACGGAGATCAGTTCGGCCTCGGTATCTGTGTCAACGATGGTGATAAAGCCGCTGGGCAGGGTGGTCAAAAGGGATGGAGCGGATGGTACACCCACTCTATCGTCCACGGAAAGAATTCTGAAAAAACGGGGCTTGTCACCCTTACCGATGAAGTCCTCGCTGTTGAAGCAGCCAATAAGTTAGCAACAACATGGGGTAAACTAAAATCCCACCAGTAATAGGACAAGCCTAAAAGAAAAGCCGCCAAGATCATTGGCGGCTTTTTTTATTTCTCTTAGGACTTACACACACCTTTACTGGCACGGTTTGATGAAGTTTAAGAATTTAATCGGGTAATGCTAAGACGTGTGATAACAAGTGGACCAGTTCGTAGTAGTGCGATTTATCGCACGTCGCGTAAATACAATCCGGTTCGTAGTAGTGCGATTTATCGCACGTCGCGTAGATACAATTACCCAATTTATTTGTTAAACCTCATGTAACCCCGTTCAACGATGCGCAATACTTAGAATATCACGAAAAAATTGTGTAAGTCCTATATCTGATCTATCTAATGACCGTGATCATGATGGTTCGATTTATTGTAGTGCAACCGCAGCAGATCAACACCAAAATCGTCTGCGATGTGTCGCCAGACAGAATGGATATGGTTCGCGTCGTTCTGTGTGTTATCATACTCCACAAAGAAAAACGGACCGTGCAGCCTATAGTAGTGTGGTGTCTTCGGTGACTCGCCGCCTGCCCATGCAAAGTGGATGTCGTTGACGCGCCCTTCGCGTAGTTTACGGCGTTCAATTTCGGCAATTTCGTCAGGGAGTCGGTCAATATATTCATGAACGAGTTCCATTAAAATTTCGCGCTGCTGTGTCTCCATGGATGCCGCGGCTAACCCCTCAACGCTCTCAAATTCGACTTTCGGGACATCGCGCGTCAAAATATCCGACGGTGCCTCGGCATTGATGATTGTCTCACGCTTTTGCGTATCGTTGAGACTCACAAGGAGCCTACGCGCGATATCTTCTTCGGCAGCAAGAACCCTTAAGCCTTTTTTATCCCCCTGCGGCACCTCTGCCGGATTAGAGCCGAAGAATGACGGGTTCGGCGAAATGAGCTCACGATTGACGACAGTAAAGTTGAGCGAAACATGATGTCCCTCAGCACGCCAGCCCCACGCACCATTGCCTGTCGGATCGCCAAATACGGTGAAAAAGTAGAACCCCGGATCACGGACAAGTCGGGCTTCTCCAGCAGCCTTTTCAATCTCACCGAGCGTTGTCTCCAAATTGATAATCGTCCGGGCTTTCTGATAGCCTTTCGCGCTCAAGCCGCTCTCCATAAGAGCAAACGCTGCGTCCTGCTGTTTCGTGTTGAGTTCTTTGAGGGAGACCCCTTCGCGTTCCCACATTTCGATTGGGATGTAGTGCCACCGGAACCGCTCATTCCCATCAAATGGGAGGGCTGTCTTCTCACGTAAAGCCGGTGTTAGCGTATCCAGAAAGTTACCCGCTGCCTGTGCCATCCGTTCGGCTGTTGCTGAAGCGGGGATAACCAAGGGTTTCAATTCGGCATCGTTATGTGTGTGTGCCACAAAAAATACCTCCATTAGCGTAGGGCTACAGTCAGCCGACCGCGCCCTACAAATCCTGTAAATTCAGTTTCCTTACGAAACTTATTTTATAGTGAAATCGAAAAATAAATAGACATCTTTGTAGCATAAACTGTTAGTTTGTGCCAGCCTGAATGCCTGAAAATAAATAGACATCTTTGTAGCATGATGCACGTCGCATCTGGGGTTTTTGCTGGGGCGTTTCTTCGCGTACGCCGCAAAACTGTTAGTTTCTGCCAGGCTGGATGCCTGTTATAGGCATTCAGACTGTTTGAGAGTGTCCAATTAATTATAGGTTTTACTATAAATCAACTGCACAGGAAAATCAAGTATTTTAACAACATATTCAGAACCGTTCGGTTTTCTATGTTGTTTTGCCTTAGAGCGAGGTTTCAAACCTCGCCAGCGATGCGGATGGAATACAAAAGTTTGACGGGTGGCGGCTGACGCTAACAACCAATTCAACAACTGATAACTGGAAACTGAAAACTATTCACCAAAAAATCTTGACAACCGCTCATAAATTCTGTAAACTTATTTTAATGGCTTCCGTTTAAGAGAGTGTTAGCATGCAATTGTCCACCTCAACCTTAGGTGCGGCAAAACTTCAAACCGATACTCAAGAAGTCGGGACTCATGGACAAATTGATTGATGATGAATTGTTAGTCGCTCAGTTTCAAGCCGGTCGCCAAAACGCCTTCGATGAGTTGATGAAACGTTACAAATCGAAGATCTTCTCGTACCTTCTACGTTCAGTCAGAAATTACGAGGATGCCGAGGACATCACCATTGAAGTCTTTTTCAAAGCGTACCGTGCCCTGGAAGGTTGGCAACCGAAAGCCAAATTTTCGACATGGCTTTACAAGATTGCGTCCAATCTTGCTATCGATTACCACCGTGCGAAAGCGCGTCGCCCTGTCTATGCCTTGGACGATACAGAAATTCCCGAAACGCATCTCGTTGCCACCGATCTCCACAGCAATCCGGAGAAACAACTCGAAGAAAAAGAGCGGGGCATCCTTATCCGTGAGGCTGTTGATCAACTCTCTCCAAAACAGAAAGCCGTTTTTATGCTAAGCCGGTATGAAGGCTTGCAACTTAAAGAGGTTGCCGAAACACTGGATATGGCGGAGGGCACCGTGAAAATTCACCTCCACCGTGCAGTAAAACGATTGCAAACGCTCCTACGTCCCTTGTGGGAAAACAATGAAATTTGATGGGTGGTCACGCCATCGCAGAAAGGAGAAGAGATTATGCCTAAATGTAAAAAATCCGAAGGGCAAGCTATCGATTATGCTTCCAAACTTCTGCCTCCAGCAGAAGAAGAACCCTTTGAAGAACATCTTAAGTATTGCGAGGAATGTACTGAGGCAGTTGAAGCCTATACAGCGGTACTTGAATTAACAGACAAGGCACAGGAAGAAATTGTTGTCCCTGAACTCACGCTTCAGAACATCGAGATGAACGTGTACAAACGGCTTGCGGCTACACAAGAGCAGACGCTGTTCTCACGTATGCGCGCCTATGTTGCGAATGTCGGATCCCCCTTTGGTTGGTACAAAACCGCTGCGGTAAGCAGTATTGCTATCGCTTTGATTGCCACGGTTCTCCTCATCGGAAAACCGTTCCAACCCGAAGCACCTTGGCAGCTATCCGAAGCACAGTCCGCTGATGCACGCATCGAACAGTATCGCCAGCAAGGCATCCAACGGAATTTAGAGGAGGCACTGATTACACATCATCTCCGAAATGATGCCTGGGAGACAGAAAGCCAGCTCCACAGAATGAAAGAGCAGGCACAAGGCACCAATTGGACAAAAGTTGCCGACAAACATCTCCAGAACCTTCAATCTGAGAATTCAACTTTACAATAGCACAACTAACGGATATTAGCCATGGAAATGTCAAGCAGGCTCACATTTCTCTTACACGCGCTGCTGATTATTCTTCTCAGCCCGCTTGCATACGCGCAATCTGATGAAGTGAACGCCTTAATTCAGGCAGGACGCTACACAGAAGCCAGTAACAAACTTGAGGCACTTGCCGAATCCACTAAAGACATTACCATGAAAAGCTGGTGCTACTATCAAATCGGTGAAATTCATTATAACTATACCCACCAGTACACCAGAGCTGCCGCGGCTTACGATAAAATCCTGAAACTCGAAAAAAAAGGGCTTCCGCCCGTCGAACTCTACCTGGCAATCATCAAAAAAGGGGACGTCTACAGCCGCATGGGCAATTACCATGATGCGATTCAAACCTACGATAAACTCATCAAACTCGCGCCTGCCTCCCACTTCGTACACAAAACGGGATTACAAAAGATTCGGGACATTAATACCGGACTCGCTGATCTCAGAGAACAGCAACGCATCGCCATTCAGTATAAAGGCACGCCTCTTGCCGCCATTGCCCAATTCCAGATCGCCGAACTCTATAGGAATCCGTCGCAGCTTAACCAACCTGAAAAGGCAATCTCGAAGTATGAAGCACTTTTAGAAACACACCCTGAGGCGATCGTCGCACCGGAAGCGAGATGGCGCATCGCAAATCTAAGGCATACCATCCTTAACCAATCCGCCTTAGCGATGGCAACATATAGAAAAGTTGTTGACGATTACCCGACGAGCAACTTCGCGGCTGAGGCACTTTTCCAAATGGCAAACATCCATCGCACTGCTGGAAAATACTCTTTAGCGATCCCTGTGTTTGAGCGACTCAAACAGAAATATCCTAACTTCTGGAATATGCACGCTGTCCTCTATTGGACAGGGGTCTGTCACGAGAAAAACTTGAACTATCCGAAAGCGATCGCGGCTTTTGAAACGTTTCATCATGCCTATCTACCACAACTCGACCCCGCGTATTTAGGGCAAATTTCGATGCACGATAAAAGTGTATCTGAAGTCCACGCGGAAATTGGAAAGAAAATTGAACAACTCACCAAACAGATGGCGGAAACCGAATTAGAACGATTGAACGCAGCGCGCGCAAATAGAGACTTCTCTGAGGCACTAAATATCGCACGAAACCTCATTGCCACATCACCACATACACCTCAGGCAGAACAGGCAGCGCAACAACTTGCCACACTTCAACACCTTACAACCATTGAAAACCTACGTGAGCAACTTCAAAATAACACCTTAGCTCCTACAGACGCAGCACGCGCACGGTTGCAAATTGGCACGATCTACGAACAGAAACCCTTGCAGGACTATCTAAACGCAATTGAAGCCTATCAAGAGGTCCTGAAAAATCATCCCGATTCAACCTACGCCGCTGAAGCACTCTATCGCAGTGGACTTGTTTACGCTGAGCATCTCTCTGTACCCAATGAAGCCATCGAAGCTTATAAGCATGTTATCGCATCGCACCCGAACACCCTACAAGCAATGATGGCAACTTTCCAACTCGGTGAACTCTATAGAAAACTTCATCGTTACAACGAAGCACTGCAAGCCTACGAGGCAACCATTGGGTATCCAGAACGCGACCGATACCTCGCCGGGGGATATAGGGATAGTTTCGCCGATAGGGCACAATTCCGCATCGGTCGTGTCTACTACGACGACAACCGTTACGACGAAGCGCGCTTCGTTTTTGAGGAACTCATCCAGAACCGCACCCGGTCCCCACGCCTCGCTGCCGCTTACATCTACCTCGCCGCTATCAGTGAAGAAAATGCCAAAAATAAGCAAGCCGTCGAATTCTACAAAAAGGCAGAGACCTTAATCAAAGATAATCCTGTCCAAATGATGATGCTCATCGAAGAGGCGAACGCACTCGGCACCCTCCAATCCACCGATCCAGGCACAGTTATGCGGTACCTCGCAGAAAAGCAAAAACGCCTTTCAACAGAAACAACAAAATCCGATTAATAGTGATCTGAAGATTTCCTACCTGCTACAAATCCCTTAACGCCGAATGTAACGCCACAGGATAAGGGCTTGCGTCCCCTAAACTTTTATGCGAATCCGGCAACTTTTTGAGTTTTGCGATTGTCCGTGCCTGAATGTCCCGCAGTGTCGGAAAATCGGATACCAACTCCCCATCTTGGATGATCGGAATTAGCAGCGATTCTCCCTCGGCGACATCTTCATCCCATAGTGTCACCCAATCTTTAGTATAATTCCCAGCAGCATCGGTGAGGCGATAGATCTGCTTTTTCCCCGGTAGCGTGGCTTTGGATGGTTCATCAAGCGACTGTTTCCCGACAGGTCTGCCACCGCTTTCGACCAACTTATAAACCCCACCAAGCGCAGACGGAGCCCCTTCCCTTGTACGTGGATTGAAGTTCGCACCCGTAGCGAGCCGCGTACCGACCCCGAAACTATCAAATGGGGCACCGTTGTTAAGCAGTGTGTCTATCTGGAACTCATCAAGGTCATGGCTTGCGATCAGTTGGACGTAATCCAGTCCTTCAGCATCAAGGATATAACGCACCTGTTTACTGAGTGTCAAGAGGTCGCCACTGTCCAATCTGACCGCGCGTAACCGTGTGCCACGTGCTTCCATTTCCTTTGCAACGATACATGCGTTTCGCGCGCCTTCAAGTGTATTGTATGTATCAATCAGGAGGGTCGTGTTATTTGGGAAAGCAGCGGCGTAATCTCGGAAAGCCGCTAACTCAGTAGGACGTTCAGAGACGAATTTATGTGCCATCGTGCCGACGTAGGGAATATCGAAATAACGTCCTGCAAGCACCAGTGACGTACCACTGGCACCACCGATAAAGGAGGCACGCGCAGCTAAGATACCAGCATCCCTGCCGTGTGCGCGGCGCGCCCCGAAGTCAAAAACGGGTTTTCCGCGTGCAGCATGCACAATCCGTGAGGCTTTCGTGGCTATCAACGTCTGGAAATTCATGACGCAGAGCAGATAGGTTTCAAAGAGTTGGACATCTCTGGATCTACCCGTGACGTTGATAATCGGTTCGTTGGGAAAAACAGGGGTACCTTCGGGAACCGCGAAAACGGAACCGTCGAAACGGAAATCCTTGAGCGAAGTGAGGTAGTCAGCATGCAGATCGCCACGTTCTGCCAGCCAGTCAAGCGTCGCATCCGTAAAACGTAAATTTAAGATGTAGTGGACGACCTGTTCCAGCCCAGCAGCAATAAGATATTGTCCTTGTGGAATCTCGCGGACGTAGTAATTCGCCGTGATAATAGAATTATGCTGCGCATCAAAATCCGCTTGCCCCATCGTCAATTGATAATAATCAACAAAGAGTGCCATCTCATCTACTGAAAGTAAAGCCGACTTCGGAGAACTCAAGGTTACAAACCCCTCCCGCATGACTTTCATATTACTCCAGGTCCGGTAGGTGCGGTTTTGCGGTGTACTCACCCAAATGCGATCTGCATTCCCAACCGCACCATAGGTGTCAATTTTAGAAAAAATAACCGTTGTGGCCCCCAGGACCGGTAGGTTCGGTTTTGCGGCGTACACGCCCAAATGCGATCTGCATTCCTAACCGAACCGGATCCTACGCGGAAACCTTGAAGTCTTCAAAACCCTCTTTAGTCCCGTAGGGTTTATTTGCTTGGGTATTTCTTCAGTATCTGTGTAGAAATGTGTCTCTGCCAAGAATCAAGCCCCGTAGGGGCGGCATTTGTGGAACCCTTACTACAAAATGGCGTGAAATATCCCTAAATTGACACCTATGGTGCGGTTTTGCGGTGTACACACCCCGGGGAATGCCCATAAGGCATTCATACCGTTGATTCATGCGACCTGCATTCCCAACCGCACCGGGTCCGATAAAAAACTGAGAATTACCCGATTAAATTCTTAACCTTCATTTCGGTGGACTTACAATTTTTGGCTGACTCCATGAGAAATAACGGGTTCTGTGCATTGAAATCTGGGATTCATAGACTTTTTCCTTCAGTGACAACCAATTTCTGATTGACAGATAGATTCCGATGTGTATCCACTTGACCGGAGGGCCAGACGATTTCAAGGACATCAACCTTCGTATGCGATTTGAGACCGATTTCAAGGGACAGGCTATTCGTTGAGCCGAAACCGCATCCACCGCTAACCTCTCTGTAAATCACGCTATCACCAACGCGCAAAGTCACCTTAGCCCCAATGCCGTCTCGATTGCTCTTGACCCCGACCAATTTCAAGGTAAGCCAATTGTTCCCAGCACCGGTATTCTGATAGAAGAGGTTGTGCCACTGATCCCCAATAAACGCACCACCGACAGGAACGTAGATGTCAACATCGCCGTCGGTATCAATATCACCGAACGTTACACCGTGTCCTTTTCCGATATTGCCTAACCCCAGAGCGAGCGTCGCATCGGTAAAGGTACCGTCCCCGTTGTTGCGGAAGAGCGCGTCGCGTTCGAGTCTACCCATTTGCGGTGCCCCAGTAGCAAGATAGATATCCAGATAACCGTCGCTATCAATATCGCCGAAGTTTGCCCCCATCGCGCCAAAAGCGTGATAGAGTCCCGATTCACGGGTAACATCGGTAAAAGTACCGTCCCCGTTGTTGCGGTAAAGCACCTGTCGGTCGCCATCGTGTGGCGCAGCCCCAGTGATTTGTCCGGCGATAAAGGCTTGGAACGAACCTGAATTCGAGATGAATATGTCCAAATCCGCGTCGTTGTCAACATCTAAAAAGAAGGTGACAAATGCATCCGTAACAGGGATATCCATGCCGGTCGTTGGGGTGACATCGGTGAAAGTACCATCCCCGTTATTGCGATAGAGGACATTGGATTGCCCGAAGTTGACGACATGCAGATCAATATACCCATCCTTATCGTAATCCCCCCAAGCGGTTCCAAGGGAATTACCTGTATTCGCAACACCCGCTATTTTAGCGGTATTCGTGAACGTACCATCACCGTTATTCTTGTATAAGACATTGGCAGCACCATCACCGATGACCCCATCTGCGATGTAGAGGTCGAGGGAACCGTCGTTGTCGTAATCCGCCCACGCGGCGCAGAAACTACTCTGCGGGTCGGCGACACCGGCGGTGTGTGTAACATCGGTAAAAGTGCCATCACCGTTGTTGTGATAGAGTGTATTCTCCGCGGCACCAGACCAACCCCCACGGGTGATATAGAGATCGAGATAGCCATCGTTGTCGTAATCCGCGAAAAGTGAACCCCAACCACCTCTCGGATCAGCGATGCCTGCTTCGTCCGCCACATCGGTAAAGGTACCGTCCCCGTTATTGCGGTAAAGGGCGTGGGGTTGATAAGTGCCGACAGCAACGATATCCTCATCGCCATCGTTATCGTAATCTCCCCAAGCACTTCCACGTCCACCGTCAACCTTGTCCATTTTTAGATTTGGTGCAACATCGGTAAACTGGCTTTCGGCTTTCGGCTTTCGGCTATCAGCATTTGGTTGGAAGATTGGAAGTCTGGAAGATTCTTTTTTTCCTTCTGCCTTTCCATCCTTCCTGTCTTCCGTTCCAATCTCTTGCTGACGGCTGACGGCTGATGGCTGACGGCTGATGACTATTTTAAATTCCTCTGGCAACTCTTCAGGGTAGCCACCGAGTTGACTATATGCTGTCCACAGATTCCATAGGGTTTCGGGGTCTCTCGGTTTGAGGCGGAGTGATTCTTTGAAATTTGTTACCGCTTTTTCAAGATTGCCGTGCCGGAGATGGTAAACACCGAGATAGTAATACGCCCCGGAGTGGCGACGGTAATTTTGGATAATGTTTTCAAACCGCTTCGCGGCTTTATCCGCTTCACCGAGACGAAATTCAGCCAAACCGAGTTGGAGCATCGCTTCCAGATTATTCGGTTCAAGTTCCAGTACCTTCTCAAACTGACGTTTAGATGCCGAGAGATCCGGCACGAGCATCTGTTGCGGGGCACCCAAAAAATAACCGAGCCTAATGCGGGCATCGGTATCGTCAGGGTTGACTTCCAATGCACTCGTAAGGGCAGCCGTAGAATCAGAAAACCGTTGTTGGTAACTAAAAACCTGTGCTAACGTCAGATATGCCCTTGATAACTTATCCTGTGCCCCTGATGCCTGCCTCAGAAGTCCTATTAACATCTGTAATTCCACCTCAGCGGCGGCAAACTTCAGCTGTCTAATGTAAGTGCGTGCTAACTGCATACGCGCATCGTGTGCGTTCGCATCCATCTCCAAGCACGTTTGAAACGCTTGTTCCGCTGCGGCGAAGTCGCGGCTATCTAAAGCATCAATACCGCGCTGATACTGCGCAGCCACTTGCGGAGTCATCTTATCCGGTGGTGTATCCATATCGCAACCGGCAATAATGAGAAGAATCAGGAAAACAAAATAAACTCGCATACGCCTCCAATCCCAGGCCCGGTAGGTTCGGTTTTGCGGTATACTCACCTACCCCAGGCCCGGTAGGTTCGGTTTCCTAACCGAACCGGATTTACCCAGGCCCGGTAGGTTCGGTTTTGCGGTATACTCACCTACCCCAGGCCCGGTAGGTTTGGTTTCCTAACCGAACCGGATTTACCCAGGCCCGGTAGGTTCGGTTTCCCAACCGAACCGGATCCTACGCGAAAACCTTAAAGATTTCAAAACCCTCTTCAGTCCCGTAGGGGACGGCATGTTTATAGCAGCGTATAGCCAAAAAACCTAAGCCCCGTAGGGGTGGCATGTGTATAATAGTTGTCCCAAAAGTCCTAAAAAAATCCCTAAATTGACACCTATGGTACAGTTTCCAACCGCCTCATAAGTGTCAATTTTAGCGCAAATAACCGTTGTAGTCCCAGGCCCGGTAGGCACTGTTTCCAACTGCGCCGGGTTTTAGCCATGAACTTTGGACACGCCAGAAACCCTCTTCAATCCCGTAGGGACGAAATGTTTATAGCAGCATGTGGCCAAAAAACCTAAGCCCCGTAGGGGCGGCATGTGTATAATAGTTGTCCCAAAAGTCCTAAAAAAATCCCTAAATTGACACCTATGGTACAGTTTCCAACCGCCTCATAAGTGTCAATTTTAGCGCAAATAACCGTTGTAGTCCCAGGCCCGGTAGGCACTGTTCCCAACTGCGCCAGGTTTTAGCCATAACCCTTGAATGCCTAACCCTCTTTAGTCCCGTAGGGACGTAATGTTTATAGAAATGCGTCGACTCCGTCTCCTAAGCCCTGTAAGGGCGGTATATTTATATCTGTGCCTGAAGCAGGATTTCCAAGATTCAAGGATTTTCAGGAGTGTTCAATCCTTATATCTATCGTTGTTAGGACCCTATCAAATATCCCTAAATTGACACCCATGGTGCCGTTGAAAACCGCACCGGACTTGAAAAAGAGGGTTCAAAAATTCAGACAATCTAACAATTTATTTAAAACCAAACGCTATAAGCCATTTTGGGATTGGTTAAATCTGGTATAACAGATTGTATTATGTCGTTTTAGGCTTCATAATCACTGAGTACAAAGTTCTATTCTAATTATGGATTCTCGTTTCAAAACACTAACAACATCTCCGAAAGTTTCCTTTATTTTCCCATTAGTAAATGAAATGTATATAATCCCATCAATGTTACTGAATTTCTCACAACCTTCTTCCAGTAAAATGATTGTTCTTTCAGAACCAAATCTATCTTGACACTTTCCTATTTCATGGATTACATTTTGACGTGCATGTACTGAACCGTCTGAGTGTTCGTCCTCGCCTGTCATTATCAAGAATGCCATACATGATTTGTCTAACATTTCTTTTATACGACTGTTGATAGATTTTCCTGCTGCTGAAATACGATCAAATTCTTCATATTCAAGACCTAATGTTTCCACCAAAAAATCCTTAAATTCTCGCCATAAATGTGAACGACCATGTGCAATAAATATTCTCGCTTTTTTATTATTTGCAGTACTATGCTCCAAAGGTTCTTTTGTATTCTTTGGTAATACTTCGTATAAATCCAATTGTCCTAATATGCTTTGAAGTTGATTAAACCATGATATTATGTCTTTTTTATGATCTTTTATGTCATCAGCTGTGTAATCACGACCTATGACCCATGCCATTCTTCCCCAAGAAACCCCATGTGAATCTGGTAAAGGTGATATATCAAAAAGAGTGTCAAAAAGAGTTTTGTTGTAATCACACCATTTTCGGGACTCATGTTTAAGATTGGTCAGATCATCTTTTGAAGTTGCTGAAATTTCAGTAAGTCTTTTCCCCTCGTTAATCCGATCCTGTATCTTTTTAGAGGCTTCTGCTCTACTCTTAAGTAACTTTGGAAGTTCTTTGTCTTTCATAATACATCCTTGTGCATTCATGAAAAGTTAGTTATGTAAAAGGTAGTAGAGTGGTTTCCACTACCTTTGTTTTCGTAGTTAATAGATTCGGGCTTTGTTAAATCTGGTTTCACGATTTATCCTTTGTTCAGCCTTGAGATAAGATATTCTTGCCCGCGTTCACCTTTAACTCTGTTACAATGGCTACAAAGCAGTTGAAGGTTCTCAATATGGTCAGTCCCTCCAACATTTTCTGCGATAATATGGTCAATCTCAAGGTGTTGTTTCTCAAAGTGTGTACCACATCCGTTACAATACCCGCTTTGCTCTCCATATAATTGGGTCTTGTTTTTAGGGTGATTATATCGCAGAATATCACCTAAATCTGTGCGTCTCGGAATATCCGTGCGTTTGATGACATTTTCAAACAGTCCCTGATCTGTTTTAATCCGTTCAACAACTAATTCAGATGCTTTCTCTGATATGTCAATACCTATCCAATCCCGTTGAAGCCTATCTGCTGCGACGAGAGTTGTCGCACAACCGCAAAATGGATCAAAAACGACATCGCTTTTGTTAGACGAGGCTTTGATAATGCGGTCTAAGAGGGAAAGTGGCTTTTGGGTTGGATAGCCAACCCTTTCTTTGGCTTGTGAGTTTATCGGGGGTATATCAATCCAAACATCTTGAACAGGCACACCCGGCATATCATCTAAAAATTGCTTTAATCTCGGTGTTCCATTGCGAGTGTAGTATAACTTACCAGATTTATCATATTCCTGCATAGTGGTAAACGGACACCGCCAAATTTTAGTAATGCCGTTCCATTCGTACTGATACCCACCGCCACTTAAAGAGCCAGCGGTTAGGTCTCTGTCCAAAAATCTTTTACCATTTTCATCCGTATGCTTATACCTCTTGAGATACTCGTCAGAATAGGGTTGATATTGCTCATTAAGGGTGGGGGTATCACCTTTTGAATAGTAGAGTATAGTGTCATGAACACTCCCATAAATTGCAGAATCATTATGTGCTGCGGTTCGTTTCCAAACAACCTCATTCCGAAAGTTTCCCTTCCCAAACACCGCATCCATAACTAACTTGAGATAATGACTCATTGTCGTATCGCAATGTAGGTAGATACTGCCAGTATTTTTCAGAATACGCTTCATTTCCAGTAACCGAGCAGCCATGTAAATGAGGTAAGATTTATCGGAGTCCGTCATTGCCGCGTGGATAACTCGGTTGAGTGCGGGGTGTTTTGTCTCAATTAAATCAAGCCAAGCATTGTCAACATCATCAAGCGTCCACGTATCTTTGAATTCCGCACCAGCAGCTTTTGAACCTATAGGTGCTGCGTAGTTGGCATTGCTATTAAAAGGTGGATCAAGGTAGATTAAATCTACTGATTCACTATTTATCCCACGCATTATAGGTAAATTGTCACCCGTGAATATCGTCTTTGACTTAATATTCATGGTTTCCATACAAAACAGCCTTTCATAATCGCACAGATTCATTCACAAACTTCGTGAAAATGCACTCAAGGTTTCGGTATAATAACAGTAAGTTAGTGCAATGCAACTCCGCTTTGGACTTAAAGGGAGGGTCTCCTAAAAGCCCGCCAATCTCGCCTTTAATGCTTCTTTCTGAACGGGTTGCGCCAAATCCATGAGATAGATCCGCATGTGATCCGAACGGTCTGAACTAAACACAAGTTTCTTTCCGTCTTGTGAGAGGCTCGGTTCAAAATGCGCACCGATATGGTTTGTGAGCTGGGTCTTGTGCGTTCCGTCAATGTTCATCATCCAGAGGGTATAATGGTTATGTGCGTTTGAGACATAGAGAATCCGTTTACCATCTGAACTGAAGATCGGGTGATAATGGCTTGCGTCCGAAAAGGTTAACTGCTTCGCTGCCCCGCCTGCCGCATTGACAATGAAAATCTGATAGATGTTCTCTACCATTGAAGAGAAGGCGATCTGCTTCCCATTCGGCGACCATGTAGGATGTCCGTCGTCCACATCGTTATGTGTCAGCTGCGTCTTACTGCTGCCATCAATATCAATGACATAAATTTCTAACGTATCGTTATTTTCTGTGCTCCCAGGCGTGCTCGCGACCTCCTGTGTAGGTGCTTTGGATTCAAAGGCAATTTTTTTGCCATCAGGTGAAAAAACGGGGGCGCGGTCCGCGCCCTCTGCATCAACGAGTGGACGCTGGTTTCGCCCGTCAATATCCATGAGATAGATGGAAGCACGACTCGGATCAGAACCGCTTGCCTGGACAGGTGGGAGCATCATGCCTCCGCGAGTGCGTTCTGTAACGAAAACGATTGACTTCCCGTCCGGTGAAAAGGCTGGCATATATTCGTCAAGTTCGTCGGTGTGTGTGAGTTGGCGAAGTGAACGATCCGTGAGATCTATAAGATACAATTCGGCGTTCTGGAGACGATTCGATGCGAAGGCGACCCATTTTCCATCAGGCGAGATTGCCGGACTATAGTCGTCGTTGTCCTTCGCAGTAAACGTCATGATATTCCCCTTTTCGGTAAAAGTCTGTTCGTAATCGTCGCTGCCTTCGGTACGGAGACGTTGGACGTGGTAGGCATCGCCAGTAAGTCCCGCCAATTGAAGGAGAATCTCTTTTTTCGGAGAATCGCTGAGCAGGTTTTGAAACTGGGCAAGCGCACCGGAACGGTCACCGTTGTGCCAATAGAGGCGTCCGAGTGCGAGTCTGACTTCTGCACGTTTTGGAGCCAACTTCGCGGCACTTTTGAAGGCGTTACTTGATTCCGTAGTATCTCCTAATCCCTCATACACCAAACCGAGTTGATAGTAAGCCTCCGCATTGGAAGGATTTTGCTTTAGTGCTGCCTCAAACTGCTGAATGGCAGCAGTCGTGTCGCCCGTTTCAAGCAGTGCTTTGCCGCGCTTAATTGTGGCATCTTCACCACACGCGAACAGGATTAAGAATATAGAGATAGATAAGTAAAAATAATTGCGCATTTGATAGTATCCGCTTTCGGTTTTCAGGGAATAGTTATCAGTTATCAGTTATCAGTTAAGACAGGAACTTGATATATAAAGTCTTTCTCTTTACTGACAACTGACAACCGAAAGATTTTTTGAAAAAAATCGTACTGACAACTGTTCAGCTGATGGCTATTCCTGAGTTATACGGATGCGTTGGTTTGCCGGTATGTTATGACGTGCCTGGGTCTCTCCGTTCACCCATGTAACCTGCAAAGTCTCAATCTGTGTAGTATTTCCTACACCGAATTCAGCGATGAAACTGTTAGAGGACATGTAACTGTCACCGGCGTAAATCTCTCGTATCTGCGTCCGATCCGCCGTTTTGAGTTGAATCTTCGCGCCGATAGCATTCCGGTTCCCGTCTGTTCCAACCAATTCAACGTGCAGCCAATTGTTGCGATTTCCGCCTTCATTGCGCAATAAGGTCGCGGGTGCATGGTTGTTGACAATGAAAATATCGACATCGCCATCGTTGTCGTAATCCCCAAACGTCGCGCCACGACCGACACGTGTCGGGAGTGCTGCAATACCTGTGCTTTCACTAACATCGGTGAAAGTGCCATCGTCATCGTTGCGGTACAGGGCATCTGCTTGCGGAATAAGCACTTCTGGATTCCTCAGTTCTTGGAAGGTACTGCCATTTGTAACAAAGATGTCCAAATCGCCATCGTTATCGTAGTCGAAAAGTGCGGTGCCCCAACCGATCTGTTTGATGCCCACCTCAGCCAGCATCGCAGAATAGGATTCATCCACGAACCGGATATGCTCGCTGGTAGGAGGGTTTTGTAAACCCGATTCCACCAAAAGATTTCTGTAAAGCGCGTTTTCTTCATCGACCCAATGACTCATAAAGAGGTCAACGTCCCCATCGCTATCGTAATCGCCAGCAGTTAATCCCATAGAACCCCGAAAATCCGCTGCCCACGAATCATCACTCACATCGGTGAAAGTGCCATCCCCTGCATTGCGATAGACATAGTTCACAGAGGTGTCATTTGCGACGTATAGGTCCAAGTCGTTATCATTATCAAAGTCGCTAAAGAGGCACTGCATACTCCTGCCACCGGGTGCCGCTATCCCTAATTCGGCAGTTGCATCTCTAAAGGTCCCGTCTCCATTATTACGGTAGAAAACATTATCCTGTGGCTCAAAGACATGTGGATTCAGCGCGCTCGGCACCGGTTTACCAGATTGTAAAGACTCCTCCTGCATCTGCTCAAGCTTCTCTAAATCGTAGGTAACATAGTTGCAAACGTAGAGATCAAGGTCGTTGTCGCCATCCACATCTGCGAAGGCAGCACCCGTGCTCCACAATTCACAACCGACATCGGCAGTTGTGGTCACATCCCGAAAAGTACCATCCCCGTTGTTGCGATACAGGACGTTCGCACCATAATTCGTTACATACAGGTCAATATTGCCATCACCATCGTAATCTGCGAAGACACACCCCATGCCGTATCCTTTATGCCCAACACCCGCAGTATCGGTAATATCTGTAAACGTGCCATCCCCGTTGTTACGATAAAGTACATTTGTTTTGCTATCGGGATGAACATCTTGTACAAGTGAATGGGGGATATTGGCAACGTAAAGATCAATGTCGCCATCGTTGTCTATATCAGCAAAACCCGCACCAGACCCCATATCTTCCGGGAGTAGACCGTAACGCGTTCCGCTCGAATGTTGGAAATGGATCCCCGCCGCGTCTGTGACATCAACGAAGGTAGTTTCCGCCTGTAGCGTCACGGGTGTTAAAACGACTATCGCAAGCGTAAGCAAGAAGAAACGCATATCAGTTTTAATAGTTTTCAGTTATCGGTTATCAGAGGGAATAGTTATCAGTTATCGGTTATCGGTTGTCAGTTACTTTCTTGTGGCAGCCGCTTTTCTGATAACCGCCACAAATCGGCTCTTAACTGACGACTGACAGATTTTTTCGCAGAAAAAATCGCTCTGACAACTGACGACTACTCTAAGAAGTTCGTAAAAATGGTTCCGCTGCGAAAACGTTCGTCGTTGAGAATATTTTGGAAGAGGGGGATTGTGGTCTTTATGCCTTCAATCTTGAATTCGGACAAGGCGCGTTTCAACCGAGCAATCGCTTCTTCCCGATCCCTACCGGACGCAATAAGCTTCGCAATGAGTGAATCGTAGTGCGGCGACACAGTGTATCCGGTGTAGATACATCCATCAACCCGGATACCGATACCGCCCGGTGGATGGTAATTTGTGATAAGCCCTGGGGAAGGCATGAAGTTGTTCAAGGGGTCCTCAGCGTTAATTCTACACTCAATGGCATGTCCCTGGGTCTGAATATCGGATTGATTGTACCCAAGCTGCTCCCCCATTGCAAGCCGGATCTGTTCTTTGATCAAATCAGTACCGGTTATGCTCTCAGAGATAGTATGTTCCACCTGAATCCGCGTATTCATCTCCAAGAAATAGTAGTTATCATCTTTATCAACAACAAACTCAATAGTGCCTGCGTTTGTATAACCGATCGCTTTTGCAGCTTTAGCGGCAGCTTTACAGATTTCTGAACGGAGCTTGGGGGGAATAGAGGCAGCGGGTGCCTCTTCAAGGAGTTTTTGCTGTTTACGTTGAATAGAGCATTCACGTTCACCGAAATGGACGACATTGCCGTGTAAATCCCCTAAAATCTGGACCTCAATATGCCGCGCCTCTTCAATCCATTTTTCTATGTAGACATCTCCGTTCCCAAAAGCGGCTTCGCCTTCTGCCTTCGCCGTGTGAAAAAGGGTTAGCAGACTCGGGCGGTTCTCAGCGATGCGGATACCGCGCCCACCACCACCGGCAACGGCTTTGATCCCAACAGGATAGCCAATCTTCTCCGCAAGCTGCGCGGCTTCGTCAGCTGTCTCAACTGTCCCTTTTTTGCTGTTTTTGCGTTTGCCACTTCGGCTACCCGGCACAAGTTTTAAGCCCGCTTTTGCCACGGTCTCGCGTGCCTGCACTTTATCCCCCATAGTCGCAATATTCGTGACAGAAGGCCCAATAAACTTTATTTCGTGCGCCTCACAAATCTCGGCAAACTGCGCGTCCTCAGCGAGAAACCCCGTCCCTGGATGAATGGCGTTGACATTTGCGAAATCCGCAACTGCAATAATATTCGCATATTTGAGATAACTCTCTGCTGAAGGTGGGGGACCGATGCAGTACGCCTCGTCAGCATATTTAACGTGCAGTGCGTCTTCATCCGCGGTCGAGAAGATAGCTACCGTCTTAATCCCCATGTCTTTGCAGGCTCGGATAACGCGAACAGCGATCTCACCGCGATTTGCTATTAGTATCTTTTTTATCATATTTTATTAGTTATCAGTTACCAGTTACCAGTTATCAGTTAAGAGGTTTTTGATAATCCCAGAGTCCCTTTCTGACAACTGAAAGGTTTTTTCGCAGAAAAAACCGAACTGACGACTGATAACTGTTCCACCTTTACAACTGTTTCACTCGGAACAAAGGTTGGGAATATTCAACCGCCTCGCCATCTTCAGCAAGAATTTCTAAAATCTCGCAGTTAAAAGAAGCTTCTACAGGATTGTAAGTCTTCATAACTTCGAGCATCCCAACAGGTTCACCCGTGCTGACCGTATCCCCAACTTGCACAAAAGGTGATTCATCAGGAGCAGGCGCACGATAGAAACGCGCAGGCATCGGCGCGCTGATGTAGACACTCTGTCCATCACCATCCACCTCCGCTTCCGCCTTTTCTCCCGGCAGATGCGGTGTTCCCACCGCCATACCTGTCGCGGTTGGCTGTGGTGAAGACATTTGTTCATAGCCGCCCGGGTTTCCACGGTATCTGGAGACCTGCACCTCAAATTCGTTGTCCCGAACGCGGACCTCCGTGAGATCCGCGCGGTCGAGCACCTCTGCTAACCGTTCAACGAGTTCAAGGATATCACTATAGTCTTGTTCCCCAGATTGAGATTTATCCTTGGGTCTGTTTTGACGCATTTCTACTTTCGTGGCTATCAGCCATCAGCCGTCGGCTGTCAGCAAGAAACTCTGATAGACACAACATCTCTTGCTGAAAGCCGATAGCCGACAACCGACGGCTACTATATCCTTTCTACATATTTTCCGGTCCGCGTGTCAACTTTGATACGCGTTTCGTTTTGCACAAAAAGTGGAACGTTAACAACGCCACCTGTCTCAAGCGTAGCACGTTTGGAACCACCACTGACGGTATCACCCCGCAATCCAGGATCGGTTTCAACGATTTGAAGCTCAACGAAGTTCGGAAGTTCAACCGCGAGTGGCACTTGTCCATCCATTTTGACGGTGACAGTCTCTCCTTCTTTCAGAAACTTCAAACTATCTTCAACAAGGCTTATCGGTAACGTGTGCTGCTCAAATGTTTCGTTGTCCATAAACCATAGCACATCGCCATCTCGGTACATATACTGCATCTTGTGATCCATAAGCCTGACGGTCTCGATAGTCTCATTAGAACGGAATGTGCGATCTAAAACAGCACCATCGGTGACACGTTTAATCTTCGTTCGGGCAAAGGCACTACCCTTCCCAGGTTTCACATGCTGGCAATTCACTATCGTGTAAATAGTGTCGTTGAGTCGGATAACCAACCCGTTGCGTAAATCGTTAAGTGCTGCCATTTTCTCCTCAATTTTAGAGTTGTCAGTTATCGGTTATCGGTTGTCAGTAAAAGAGGGTTGCTGTGGTATTCTATCAGCTTATAGACTTTACCAAAAACCTTGACACGCTAAGCCCTCTTAACTGATAACTGACGACTGACAACTGATAACTATTTCCTCTGACAACTGATAACTATAAAAGCCATTCCCGTGCTTTTTCTAACGCCTTGGCTCTATGACTAATCTGATTTTTTATTTTTTCACCCAATTCTGCGAAAGTCTCATCGTAACCGTCCGGCACAAACACTGGATCATAGCCAAACCCGCTCTCTCCTACCGGCGCGTGTCTGATGTATCCCTCACAAATACCGAGAACGCCTTGACCAAGAACGCGATTTTCCGATATTTGAAAGATATGGCGCGCGTTCTTGGTCAAAGATGTCCCATCAGGATGGACGACTGCAATCGCGGCAACAAAACGGGCACGTCGATCCGTAACACCTTCAAGTGCTTGAAGAAGTTTCGCAATCCGGATCGCATCCGTAGCGTCTTCACCTGCCCAACGCTTAGAATTAATACCGGGCGCACCGTTGAGCGCATCTACCTCTAAGCCAGCATCATCAGCGAGCGTCAAACAACCTGTGTAGTGCGCAATGACAGACGCTTTTTTGGCGGCATTCTCCATATATGTTTTGCCGTCCTCAATAACTTCTGGCGCATCCGGATAGGCGTTCAAGGAGACCACCTCATACGCGTTACCGTAGGGGTTGGGTTGCCCAACCCGTGCGGACGAGGAAACCTCGCCCCTACGATAACGCCTCAGCATCTCCGCGAGTTCCCGTACCTTGCCTTGGTTACGCGTCGCCAATACCAGCTTCATCTAAATCCTCCAACATCATCCGATTTTGTAATCGGATAAGTTGCTGTATACCACCAACAGCAAGATCCAACATCTGATTGTAATCATCCCGCGAAAAGGGGTTCTCCTCTGCTGTACCCTGTATCTCTATAAACTGACCACTACCGGTCATCACAATATTCATATCAACATCGGCTGTTGAATCTTCCGTATAACACAAATCCAACAAGGCTTCACCGTTGACAAGCCCGACACTCGTTGCGGCAATGTTATCGGTAATAGGAAACGTTTCGATTCTTCCACTTTTGACAAGCCCTTGACACGCATCCCAGAGTGCGATAAACGCACCTGTAATCGAGGCAGTGCGTGTGCCGCCATCGGCTTGGATGACATCACAATCCACCCAGACTGTCCGCTCTTCTAAGGCGTACAAGTCTACCGCAGCACGCAAGGAACGACCAATGAGACGTTGTATCTCTTGTGTTCTACCACTGGCACCGCCGCGGGTTATCTCGCGTTGCATCCGTTCAGAAGTCGAACGCGGTAACATCGAGTACTCGGCTGTTACCCAACCTCTATTCTTGATCCGCTGGTCCCGCATGAACCGAGGCTGCTGGTCAATAACGGAGGCTGTACATATAATACGGGTGTCCCCTGTTGCAACGAGGACTGAACCCTCTGCATGTTTGATATAATGTCGTTTAATCCTAACCGGCCGCAACTCATCTGGCCGGCGTCCATCCTCTCTCGCCATTTTTCTCCCCATCTATAAGGTTTTAAGTAGGGCTAATGCCTTTGTGTAACTTTTCCGTTCAAGGTAGTGCTCAAGCATTTTAGGGGCTATCGGCGCAAGCTCCTGATGCAACTCGTTGATTCGCTCCAATTGCGCCAATATATCCTCTCCTGCCTCAATTT
>JAPOZO010000054.1 GCA_026706025.1 Candidatus Poribacteria bacterium | reverse complement strand
AATCGCGTAACCGTCATGCGCTGCCAAATCAGCACCACAGTCTATTAGATATTTAACAACGTCATAATGGCATCTTAATCCGGCATGAAATATAGGACGCCATTCGTATTTGTCGTCTTGGTTGACCAGACGAGGGTCCTGCTCAACGATTTTCTTTACAACATCGAGGTCCCCGTTGGCTGCCGCGTCATGAATTGAACCGAGTTCCATACTTATTCTCCATGTGTTAGGTTAATTGTGTTTTCATTTTCGCGCAGCCATCCGGTCAAAGGCACTCGGAGGCTGGCGAACTTTCCAATTATTCATTATTGTATTTACATTGGCTTGGCACGGCTGCATTGAGTCAATTTCCAGATCATACTCGGTAAAACTGTGTATGACTTGATAGTCCGTTCGAGCCTCCCCGATTCGCCGATCTCCCCTTTCACGCTCCCTGCGCTCAAGCTCAGGAAGCGGGCAGTGTATGCCAACAAAGAATACATCCAAACCGGCGAGTAATTGCACCAGATCCAACATCCACATCTCATTTTCAATAATATGATCGACAATAAGATTGTTACCTGCCTCAACCAAAACTGGCAGACACCGATGGAATCCATCAAAAACAGCAGGTCTCATCGTTTGCCAATCGATTTCACGGCTGAGAATACGTGCCATTGGTAGAACATTGGAATCACGGAGGTGGTCAAACGAAAAGTGCCAAAATGGGATTGGCAGTTTTTGCTGTAGTTGACGGGCAAGTGTTGATTTTCCGGAACTAGACGCGCCGTTGATGAGGATAATTTTCCCAAGTTCACAAGTGGTATTCATGAGATAGGTATTAATCTAACTGACAGCCTTTCAAATAGAGAATGTCGTGCATACGCAGTTTTATGAGTCAATCCAATATCACCAAATTCCCATTTCATATTGGAACATGACAAAGCACATTAGCCGAGCGCGTTTACCACAGCGTCGCCGATCTGTGAGGTTGTGGCTTGACCACCGAGATCCGGTGGAAGGGTTTTGCCTGCCTCGACGACCTTTAGGACCGCTGCATCTATCGTTTCTGCCGCTTTTAACTCACCGATGAAGCGCAACATCATCGAACCGGAGATAATTGCTGCCAATGGATTCGCGATGCCCATCCCCATGATGTCCGGAGCACTTCCGTGAACAGGCTCGAACATTGATGGGAATCGACGTTGCGGGTCGATATTGCCGCTCGGAGCCAGCCCCATGCTTCCGGTAATAATCGCGCCGATGTCCGTGAGGATATCCCCAAACAGATTACTGGCGACGACCACATCAAAGTCCTCTGGTCTCCGCACGAAATCCATACAGGCTGCGTCCACAAGCAACGATTCCGTCTCTATATCGGGATACTCCCCAGCCACTCGCTCGAAGGCTGTATCCCATACAATCATGCCGTAGCCTTGTGCGTTCGACTTGGTGATCGAAGTGACTTTGCGTTTCTTATCTCGTGCCCGAGCTTGCTCGAAGGCATAAGTGATAATCCGCTCGCAGCCGTGGCGAGTAAATACGCCAACCTGCACGCCGATCTCTTCAGGGAATCCTTGGTATTGAAACCCACCAACGTTGGCATACTCCCCCTCTGTGTTCTCTCTTATCACCACGAGATCAATCTCCCAAGCCTCCTTGTCCTTGAGCGGTGTACTAATGCCGGGATAGAGAACGCTCGGTCGCTCACAGACGTACTGATCAAATCTACGTCGGATTGGCAACAGGAGCCCATTGAGCGCAATGTGGTCTTGGATGTCGGGGTGTCCGACTGCCCCAAGATAAATCTGGTCGAACTCCGCAAGGGTATCAAGAGCATCCGCTGGCATCATGTGCCCATGCTTGAAATAGTAGTCTGAACCCCAAGGGAATTCTACAAAGTCCCATTTGATGTCATACCTGTCAGCGATAGCGTTGAGGACCTTGATGCCTTCCTCTATCACTTCAATCCCGATTCCGTCTCCTCGAATTACCGCAATTTTGTATTCAGCCATATTTTCCTTTCTATAAACCATAAATTTTCATCAATCTATTTTCGCTCGGCGTGTTACTACACATTTTAATCCTCACAAACTAAGTCTTCAGGATTTTTGTTAAAGTTTAAGCCGAATTGATGGCAATTGTCAAGTGCTATTGTTGACTGCAGAAATTATATCATTTTAGACGTTGCACAAGATGAAGTTCTATGATATGCTTTCAATAGCAAAAAAGAGGATTGGAAATCAGATCAACTTCTGACGCTAAAGCAAAGGAGAAACCGATGCCAAATACTCAAGAAATTGGATGGAATGCTGTTAGTAAAACTGGAGCCGTTGCTGCCGGTGGGGCAAAAGCCGTTGCGGCAGGAATCGAAATTCTGGAAGCGGGCGGAAATGCGGCGGACGCAGCGGCGGGGACGATCCTCGCGCTCAATGTCACAGATCACGGTGCCTGTTCTATCGGGGGTGAGGTCCCACTCCTTATCTTCAACGCGGAAAAGCGGGAAGTGAAATCACTCTCCGGACAGGGGCGAGCACCGCTCTCGCAAACCGCCATTGATTGGTATATGGAAAACGGTATCCCGAATGGCGACATCAAAATGGCACCCGTGCCATCGGTTGTTGATTTGTGTACAACCACCCTCAAGTTGTATGGCACGAAGACGTTTGAAAACATCGTCACACCGACACTCGCACTGCTTGATACTAGTGAGGCGGACTGGCATTCTGACTTGGCGGTCACTTTGCGTCGGATGGTCGAGTCGGAACAGAAAACATCTGGGAGCCGTGAAGAAAAAATCCAAGCCGCAAGCGATCGGTTTTACGGACGGAACGGTGCTGATACCGATATTGCCGATGCCTTGGAAGGTTTTTACATTGACAAGGGTGGGTTTCTCCGTAAGTCAGACCTCGCTGCCCATGTTACGCTTGTTGAAGACCCCGTATCGGTGGATTACCGAGGGTATACGGTGCACAAGTGCGGGACTTGGACGCAAGGTCCTTATCTCTGCCAAGCACTGCGTTTATTGGAAGGTTTCGATCTCAAAGCGATGGGTAACGCCTCGGCAGACTATGTGCATGTGGTTACGGAAGCACTCAAACTGGCGATGGCTGATCGCGATGCCTATTACGGCGACCCGGAGTTTGTGGATGTTCCGTTATCCAAGCTGCTTTCGGATGCCTATACTGAGATCCGCCGACCATTGATTGATATGCAGAAGGCATCACACGAAGCCAGACCCGGTGATGTGGATAACATGGAGCCATTAAAACCGGGCGGTGTCTTTCGACCTGGCGTAGGTGGAACAACGACCTGTGCAGTTGCTGACCGGTGGGGGAATGTCGTCGCTGCGACACCGAGTGCTAATGTCTATCACGCAGGCGGTATGGTCGGACCGACAGGTGTCAGTTATGGTAACCGCTTACGAAGTCTCAACACAACGCCAGGGCATCCGAACTGTATCCAGCCCGGAAAGCGTCCGAGAATTACGCTCACCCCGACACTGATTCTTAAGGACGGTGCTCCAATTTTAGCAATTAGCGTTGCAGGCGGAGACTTGCAAGATCAAGCGACGATGAATTTACTGCTCGATTTCGTTGAGTTCGGCATGCTACCGGAAGATGCTGTTACAGCCCCACGCTTCGCCACTGCCCATCACGAAGATTCGTTCGATCCGAACCCGAACCGTGCACAAACATTCGGGCAAGCGGGTTCGTTGACTATCAACGACAGTGTGAGTGAAAACGTCAGGGAAGAACTTGGTAATCGCGGGCATCAACTTAGGGCACATGGAGGTGCCATTGCTGCGCCTTCCATGATCCATATTGACAAAGATAGTGGGACATTCTATGCTGCTGGTGATCCAGCTGCTGGAAGACACGCGGCGGGTTTAGCGTAAAAATGATAGTGTTTTCTATCTTTTTTTGTCATGAAACTTTTTATTACTTTGCTACTTCTTTTATTACTGGTATATGTATTAAAAAAGTGGCCTAATAAATGACAGTGTAGCATCAACCTTCTGTCTGCTGCCAATTTTCAAAACGTTGCTGCAACGCTCTGAAAAACCTTCGGAAGGATCTATCGCTTTGCTCCAAATGTTGGAGATCCATTGCATTGACGAGATCTGCGATATGTTCAATACCCCCTAAAAGCGGGATCACGCCTGCGTCATGAATCGCTTGTAGGAGAAGACGCTTGTAGCGATCACGGTCACATTTCCGCTGAGGAACCGAGCAGCCGCCACCAAATACCGTCTTGAACGCCTCCGCATCGAGAAGGAGCCATCGCTCGATATACGGTTTCGGAATCATACTGATAACGCGATCCGCCAAATTGGAGGTTGCCTGATTGATTTCTTTTTCCCGCTGCAAAAATCCCTTGCTATTACTATCCGTACCTACGATGATGAGATCTGGTAGATCCTCACCGTTGTGTTGCAAATCCTGTTGATACTGCTTCAATTCCGTAATAACGGCTTCATGTCCACCGCGGACACCGGAGACTTTAATCTTGATGTCGCCCGCATTAGCAACCCGCTGAACCAGTGCCACGAGAAAATCCTCATGGACTGCATCCTCAACGAACAGACTGATATTATGCATCAAAATCCCCCCGTAAGATACGTTCAGAAGGAGATAGCACGCTTTCATCCTCCAGCACATCCTCAATATCCACCCGCTTCCATAGCGGTCCAAGATACATCATAGTAAAGGGTTCAATTTCTGTTTTGCCATCAACTTTACGACAAACGTACACAGACTCAGGAGGGATAAGATCCGGCAAAAGCGTTGAATGTGTTGTCACAATGAACTGGATATCTTCAAGAAGCATGCGAGTTTCCAAAAACCGAGCAATGCGCCGAATCCTACGCGGATGAACGCCGTTTTCCGGTTCCTCAAAGCCTACCAACGCTGGCGATTTTTCGGCACCAACGAGTGCTAAAAACCCTAAAATCCGGAGTGTCCCCTCCGATAAACCCCGTGCCGAAACACGTTTTTCGCCTTCACACAGATTCAATTCCACTTCGCCTGACACATTGACACCAACCTCAATGCCTGTTATAGAAGGAATCATAGCATGGAGAGATTTCTCAATGGATTCAAACTGTCGCGGATTGAGACCTCGCAAAGTATTAAGAAAGGCCGCGAGATCTTCCCCCATCAACCCAATATGGTGAACTTCCTTAACAGGACTTGGGAGCCGCATGCGTTCACGCGGTTCAAAATAGAAGGTAAACCAACTCGCCAATTCCTGCCGCATCGCAACCAAATGAGGATGATGAGGGGGATAATGCGCCATTGAAAGGATACTATAATTGAGACCTCGCTCATAGTGGGCTGGACGCGCTTGCCCTTCCATCCGCAGATGCAGCTGATTGCCAACCCGTTCTAAGAACGGCTTGCGTTTTTGACTTAAGCCACCTGTGGTATTAAGCGCAGCGAGATACTCGTTCGCGACCCGCAATGTCCCCAACTTGGGGAGCATCTCAATCTCAATCCGATACCGAAGATTTCGCGAACGCACGGTAGGTGGCGACCGCCTTGAAACAGATTCATCTTCATCCAGTGGTACCGGTCTCATCTTCTGAATTTGCTGATTGACATTCTCAACGATCTTGGGAGAAAGTTGAACATCTACCTCTATACTAAATGATACTGTTTCCTGTTCCAAGAGGCTCTTGATGCCTTCCCTTCCAAAAGTGAACGACTCCAGCGCGTGTCCTCGGTAAGGCGGGTCAAATGCTTCTTTCAGGGTCCGGCTGGCGGCTACGCGCGATAGGAGGTGTAAAGCATCAAGGAAATTGCTCTTTCCTGAAGCGTTGGGACCGACGAGTACAGCAAGGTGCTCAAAGTTTACCTCAAGATCCACGAGTGATTTATACCCTTGAATTTTGATTCGCTTCAGCATAGGAATGTGCCTCCTTTTAATATCCGAGACCCCGCAGATATTCTCGGTTTACGACTGCGGCTTCGGCTGCTGGACGCGGCGGATACGGACGATCAAGTTCGACAGAAACCCATCCGTCATAACCAACGGCTTCGAGTCCTTCAAGTGCGGCTTTAACATCAAGTCCGAGGTTTCCGGCACCAAGTTCCGCGAAACGTGCCTTCTCACCGAAGCGTTGCGTTCTGTAATCCCATGTTCCTGGGTCATCGGCGTGGCAGTCCTTGAGATGAACATGCCCAATCCGATTCTGTAAATTTTCGCTCTCAAAGACTTGCATCGGATCGCTCCCCGCAGCGAGCATGTGTCCTGTGTCAAACAGCAACCAGAGACTCGGTGCTGCTGCCAAGAGGCGTTCAGCATCATCAACTGTCTCAAGCATCGTGCCAAGATGTGCGTGGTGGAAGCCTTTGATATTGTGAGCGTCACAATACGCGAGCATGTCATCTAACGTTCGGGCAGCATTCTCGAAATCCTCATCGCTTGGATCCGGTCCACCCCATTCTGAACGCCTCAACGACGGCACTTCAGCAGCATTGTTGCCGAGGGTGATGTTGAACTTAACCCTGTCGAGTCCAGCACCACCGGCATTGACGATATGAAGTCCGAGACTCCGGGCAAGCGTCGCCATTTCAACGAGGCCGTCTGCGCCTTCAAAAGGAACACTTTCAACGCCTTCCCAACCGGCATCTGCTACCTCTCGTAACACTTTTTCTGGATTTTCTTGCTGCTCCCCACCAAATTGGATGAGGTGGCAAGCAAATTTCAATTTGCTCATCAACATGTCTCCTTACTTATCCGACTGATAAATATAATGTCTTGCCAAGCACTTTTGCGTACTTTCCTAAAGTTGACAATCTGACATTTTCCGCATGGTTCTCCATTCTTGAGATAGCAGACTTCTTGGTATTCAACTTTTGCGCCACCTCTTCCTGAGTTAAACCCGCCTCCTCTCTGGCTTGCCGAAGGAGAACTCCGATCTTGAATTCCAAATAACCAGTTTCGTAATTCTCGGTAAATTCAGGGTCTCTGGCTTTACGTTTTTGGACATACTGGTTTAAATCGCTCATCGTTTTTTTGGTAGATAAATGTCAGACTTTCCATACATAGCACTCCGCTGGAGTGCAAGACATTGAGCATCCCATCCTCTATAGATATAACACTCCGCTGGAGTGTAGAAACCAATCATGCCCTGAATTTACGTCAGAAGAACTATATCGGATTGAATGACTCTAAACAGTGAGATTGAATCAATCTTATTATTTCAAGACCTACTATTATTGAGTGCTGTTAAGGATAGCTGCTGGTTGGGGTTTTGATACAACCACATCTCCATGTTCTTCTTAACAGCAACCCATTCACTGTCCAACATCGAATACCAAGCAGTATCCCTATTTCGACCTTTTACGATTATATGCTGTCTGAAGATACCTTCAAACTTAAAGCCGAGTCGCAGTGCGGCTGCTCGAGACTTTTCATTCAGAGAATCGCATTTCCATTCGACACGACGGTATTTCAGTTTATCGAAAGCCTCACAGAGCATTAGGTATATGGCTTCTGTATTCACGTTCGATCGCTGGGAATCCGGTGAATACCAAATATGTCCGAGTTCCAGTCGTCGCATGTCTGAAACGATGTTCAGGAAACTTACCATACCAACCCGTTGCTTCGATTCAAGATGATGGACGGTAAAGAAGAGGGGATCCTCCGATCTCGCTCCTTCTTCAAGCCACTTATGCATGTCGTGTGTGCTATCAAAGGGACCGTAACTCATGTAGGTCCAGATTTGCTCCTTTACATCCGATCCGTGAGAGCATTCATAGAGTTCCGCAACATCGGTTTGTGGATTGATTGGTGATAGTGAAATAAATTTACCCTCATAGTCCGTCCTTTGAGGCAAGTCAACACGCGCAATTGGTTGAACGATATTTCCGACTTGGAGAGACGATTGTGCCATAGTCATCCTTTTTGTGTTTGTTATTATGCAATGGGTGCATTCAGGGTGCCGGTCGTCTGACTGTTTCATCAAAGTAAGCTGCGTTCGGATCGTCAATCCAATCGCAAACCCAACCGAGTTCCTTTAGTCCATTTTGAACAATTGGTAACGTCCCCCGTAATTCTTTCACCGGTGTCCAGTCACGCCAGTTCTGGTCGGCTGGCGGATCAAGAAAGTCTCCGATGCCATTCACAGCGCGTTGAATTGATGGATACACCATTGCACCCAATCGTGTCTGTTTAGCTGCTTCAACCACCCATTTTTCATAGGGAAACGGTTGTCTCTCAGCAACACAGCATATTTTACAGAGGTACTCAATAACGTTTCCAACCGCAACAAATGCCGTTTCCACCTTATTTCGAGCTGCCATAGCCAAGGGACCGCGCTGCGAGAAGTAATACTTGCCGAACATCCACTTCAACTTGCGCTCCGCGATCGCAGGCGGATACACGCAATAGCGATCCTTCAATTCCTCAGCAGTACTTGAACAACCGTAGAGAGTTCGTGAAGTCGCAATAACCCACATCATCTCATCTGGATACATTTCCAACCACGCCCGCAGGTCACTTTCATCATAAAATGACCAGTGTGCCTCAAAATCACCTCGATCAACGAAGAGTTGCCAACTTTGTTCATAGGTCTCTCGATCTTCATCGGAAAGGTGACGCTTATCGCCAATGATACACAGGTCAAGATCCGACCATCCATCGGTGAAACCAGCGGCACGACTCCCAATCAACATAAGGACAGCACGCTCACCCATTCGTTGGCAAAAATCTACAGCACGATCAACAAACTGTTGATCCTCTGGATTGAAACAGATGTCTTCACTCATTCAAACACCTCCCGGAACGACTTTTCATTAATCGATCACTGTTTTTCTAATCGGCTAACATTTGGATGTACTTTTTACCCATTTCATTATATCGTCAACCACTTCGTTATGAATAGACTCGGATTTATCGCCGCAATGTTTGAAGAACCCGTGATCACAGTCAAGGTAATTTTTATATGTGAGATTATCTTTTCCTCGTCTGACCAAATCCGCAACGAAATAATCGGAGCCAATTGCATTCTCGTCTAAGGAGCCGATACCGAGAAAAATAGGAATCGTAATTGTGGCCAAGTTTTGAAGCGATGCGTCGAAACAATACGATGCCCAACGCTTATATGTATGTCCATAGAACTCTTCAAACGATTCTGGGTTGGCACGGATGTCTCTATATTTTGAAATAAGCCAATCGTATTTCTCAACAAACTCCTGCCTTGAGATTTTTCCAGAGTTGAGTTGTCTTCGTAGACTAATGAATGCGTCGAATAGACCGTGGGCAGCAGAAAAACCCAGAAGCGCAAGATGAGTCACATTGGAGTTTGTGGCTGCGACCCCTGCTGCGACATCGGAACCTTCCGAATGTCCAATAACAACAATTTCATTTTCATCGTACAGGTTGTTCGCAGATTTCAAGTAGCTGATGACATGATCTACATCATTGACCCGTCTGGAGAGCGTTGCATGTTCAATATATTCCTGACTCACTCCCGCGCAGCCGTGGAAACCCTTGAAATCTCCCAATTGAACGCCTCGTTTTTCTATGCCAATGACATGCCAATCCTCTACAAGATGCCCAAGTGCGCCAAACAGAAGTGGTGTATAGCACTTTCCATCTTTCTCTGAGAAAAATGAATTGGCACCCGATCCTTGCAAGAGAAAGATGATCGGTTTTTTTCGCAATTCTACAGCTTTATCACGGCGTAGATAGCAGCTGATAAGACTGTCATCCTCACGAGGCACCTCAAATTTCAGGAAGTTGTAGGCATTAATAGGTATCATCTTTTATTTTTTATCGTGCAGCTTTCTGAGTTCAGGATTTAAACGAAATCCTGCCTCACGTCTTTGAGCGAAGTCTTCCCACGTAGCATCACATTGAATAAAATGTTTCAAAACCTCTTTGGCACCACGAACAACTGGTGATCCGTGACCGAAGCACATAAGGTCAAATTCAAAATGTAGCAGCACTTTGAGAGACAAGCGGGCTTTGTCAAGATCCACCAGATATTCAGGCGCGTTAAATCCCACTTTTCCATCCGGAATGCCGCTGTCCTTTCTGCCACCACTGATGAGATCGCCGATGATCAGTGCACCTTTGTGATTTTTTAAGTAGAAACAGACCTCTTCGCGATGCCGGACATTCGGTACACGCACAACTTCAAGGAAATCCCAAAGCATATCTCTGTCCGCGAACGTGTCGTCAAAAGTAAATTCGACCTCATCTACCTGATTTTCATGGACTAAAACCTGGCAGTCCCATTTTTGCTTGAATTCTCTCAAACTTCTCGCGTGATAGGCACAGGTTAGCATTAGATGCGTTGGACCGCCAAGTTCGTCAATTTGTTGAATCTGACTTGCTGAGAGTGGAAGCGGATATATCAATGCCCGGATGCTGTTGCTCTCGTCTTGCACTAAAAAACTATTCCAGTTGTACGCTTGATTCCGCGACGCGCCGTGAACTTCCACCCAAGTAAACAGCTGCGGGGTCAGTTTAGTCAACATCTCTATCTCTTTTGAGTAGCCCCCAAGTCGTCGCAGCTTTATCTAACGGCGACACACTCAAGACCTGCTCCATATCTTGCTGAATCTCCTCCTCAGTCAGAACACGGTTATAGATAACAAATTCATCAAGCTTCCCGCCATAGGGCCACGGACCATCGAGGCGATTGCCGAACCAGTGATCTGATTGAGAAACCGGAATTTCGCCTTCCAGTTTATACGTATTATCAAGTTTGCCGTTGATATAAAGCCGAAGCTCCTTATCAAACTCGTAAACTGCGGCGACGTGCGACCACTTATCGGTCGGAATCTCGTTCTTTGCACTGTTCCATGTCCGTCCGCCAGCACCGGGGCATCCCATCCACACGGACGGTCTACCTTGATGGATACTGAGATAATACGTGTGAGGTCCCGCCTGACCACGGACATTACGATAATCGCCGACACTTTCTGGGTATACCCATACCTCCATCGTCAAATTCTTGGTAATCGCCAGACTATCAGATGCTGGAGCGGCGACGACACCCTTCTGAATCTGCTCATCAAAAAACACACCTGCATTGATCTTCCCGTCTTTCTCCCATTTGGCATTGGCTTCGAGCGTGCCGTGATTCCCTTTGCCGCTCAGGTCTTCAACCTCTTTTCCCTTACCTTCATCAAACGAGTAGTAAAGGACCATTGCATCGTCCTCAATTGCGGTGCTCACAAAGGGAAATATGAAAACGAATGCCACGCTCAGAATATAAATAACTGTTCGTCTCACTTTGAACCTCCATATTTACGGAGAATAAAAGAATTGAATATCCAGCCTTCACGAGGCTCTAATCGCCGATAATACTCCAACCTAAATGATCGCTGGAGGACTTCAAGAAGTGCCTCTGTCTTCCAGAAGGAGAAAAACCGTTTCGGCTCATATCTATCGTGTTCCCAGATACCCTCAAAGTCTTGGTCTCCCCATAGACCGAGATACATTAAGCCGTTTTCATTGAGCCGTCTTGAAATTAAACGCAAAACCTGATCAATATTGCGCTTCGGTATATGCAGGAGGCAATTCATGGTATAGACTGCATCGAAACATTCGTTAATTTCACCGAGATCATAGCAATCCAAGACTTGCGCAGACACCCCCTTTTCAGCAGTGAGTTTCACCATTGCTGGTGTGTTGTCCACCGCCAAAACTCTGAATCCTTGAGATTGAAAAAACTGAGCATCCTGACCGGGACCACACCCGATTTCAAGGAGCGTCTCCCGTCTTTCAGCCTTCAAGAACTTTAGAAACTCGGATCGCTCTTGTACCTTGAATGCGTCAGGCGAGTGCAATGCTCTTTCATGGGCGTACTTTTCGTAGGTCTTAACGAGTGTGTCAGTGAACCGCATCATGTTGGCAAACTCCGCTGTCGTATTTCAACTGACACTTTGACCGTCAAGCCAATGTCAACAACCACCAATAGGTAGCGGCGCATCAATGTCAATTTTATAGATTTTCCGTCGTGCGACACACGGGATAGGCGGTGCTATGTGCCGCACATTTGACAGTTCCCAACAGACATAGCCAGGGATCCAATCTATCCCTTGCGATTCGGCTTCTTCACGTGTCCATTCGTGAACGCCGGTAATGTCGGCGATTGCGCGTGCCAGCCCGTTGGGGTCTTCCTGTCCTTCCTCGGTCAAGTAAATCTCATTTTCCACAAGCACGAGATTGAGAAAAGGAATCTTCGGCGGCAGCCACCGTCGTATTTCGACGACCTTCTTCCCCGCAACAATACGCTGCACGGATGGTGAAACGATGGACAGTGCATTAACTATCAAAACTGACTTACTGCCAAGCGTCGTCTGGCGGGTAAATGTTGGAACTTCCGCCGCCTGCGCCTTTAAAATCGCTCTCAGCGAACCAGTCTTTGACGGTATCCCGCCACTTAATGAAGTGTGGGGCTTTCAGATGCTCTTGGAACGCTGCCTCGTCTGTATAGACTTCATAAAGCCATATCCGATTCGGATCGGCACCGTCTTGAATTATATCAAATCTCAGACAGCCGGGTTCATCCGCAACGGAACCTTTTGCATCGTCTATCATAGCTTCAATGAACGCATCTCGATGACCTTCTTTAATCTGAATCGGTGCAATGATAACAAACATAATCTCTCTCCTTTTTTAGACATTAGGGATCAATTCCCCTTTTAATGCCGCAGCCTATCATAACAGGGGATAGTTGTCAAATTCAAAATTGGAATCTTATGCGGAGGCTACCGTCAACGCCCTCAGTTTATCTACATCCAATTCGACACCGAGTCCGGGTCCTTCGGGTGGATAGAGATGGCTGGCTTCTGCTCGGATGCGTTCCTGCGCTGGTGATGCCGTATAGAGGACGGGTCCCATTGGGTCGCATGGTAGGGTAAGGTTCGGCATTGAAACACCAACGTGGATTTGTGCGGCTGTCCCAAGCGTCGATTCTTGGTCCGTGCCGATCAGACATTCGATTCCAGCCGCTTCCGCCAACGCAAACAGCCGACGGATATGGGTCGGACCTCCGGCTACACACGCTACGTTGAAGATAGTGCAAGCACCGCGTTCGGCTGCTTCATACCCAGATCCCAAACTACCAATGTGTAGACTCACAGGTAAATCCATACGTTTGGTGAACTCTGCACACACTTGTAGGTCTCGTGAGGGCTGTTCAAAATGGTAGGGGGTGTGATGCCGAAGGACATCGGCGTAACGCAGCGCGGTCTCCCAGTCATTGAAGCGACCAGAACAGTCGAGTTGTTTGAGTTTAATCTGCTCGCCAAATCTGGACTTCATTTCAGTCAGAAACCGGTCATCCAAGGCACTATCGCCGGATATATAATAACGGAAGAGATGGTGTCCGAGATCTATCAATCGTTGCAGATAGCCCGCGGTCTTCTCAAAATCCTCTTTTACCTGCCATCCGAAGATTGGATAGCAGCAATAGACGCTGTCTCGCATTTTGCCGCCGAGCATTTGGTAAGCGGGTACGCCCTGGACCTTGCCGTTCAGGTCATAAAGTGCGAGATCAATGGCGGAAGCGAGGTGTAGATTGCTAACCGTGCTACCGAAATTCTGTGCCCGTAGGAACTCGTTGATCTCTGTGATACGGGTGGCATCACGTCCGATGAGTAAATCGTTGTAGTGTTTGGTCACTGCGCCTAAATCGTCAGCCTTGCTGTCCGAGGCTTCGCCTAACCCGACGGGACCGTCGTCTACATGGACTTTGACGATAACATGCCCTGATATGTGACCGTAATAACGCGGGGTCTCAATCTGGAATGTCTCAATCTTTGTGATTTTCATTCTGTCTCCCGAAAGTCAAGAACGGCTTCATAATGTTTGGTTACTTGCCCGTTGTACCTCGTCTCAATAAGATTAACAATCCCTTCAAACAGCAGATTTCTATTCTCGTCCGGTAATGCGATATGATCCGAATAGGTGCTGAGGAGCTTGATGTATTGCTCAGATGAATACGTTTGCGTCCATGGATAGACGCGTTTAATTGGATCTTCAAAGGCTTCCACACCCGGAAAACTCGTAGCATACGTAGGGCGGTCAGCGATTAGTGGTAGGTAATACCTATCATACAAGCTCTGGGTTTCCACAAAGAAGCCTTCGTCCTTCCGCACATGTTGGTTTGAGAAAACAGCGAGGGAACCACCTGATTCAAGTGCCTCGGACGCTCTCAGGTATCTTACTTTCGGATCCACCCAATGAAAGGCGGTGGCAGAAATAACAAGATCAAACATCCCTTCAGATTTCCACGCCTCAAATGCTTGTTCCACAAACGAAACATTTGGAAATTCCCTTAACTTTTCTCTCGCAACGGCAATCAGGTCAGCACCGATGTCCAAACAGACCATTTCGTATCCGCGTTCTGCAAAGGATCGGGTCGCTTTTCCAGTTCCACAGCCGACTTCAAGGATTCTGCTGTGTTCTGTGAGAGCGGATAGATTGATTACATCCTGAACTAATTCCTTGGGGTATCCTGGGCGTACCTCCGCGTAGAGATGTGCAGTGGTATTGAATGTGGTCCTAAATTTGGTATCCAGCATATTCTCCCCTTTTGATTTTATATAGAATCAGGGTTATACATTCAATTATATCAGATTTTACAATTAACGAATATACCATAAAGCGTCATATTAGTCTACCTTGTTTCGTGCGGTCTGCCATAACCACCACAACACTGCTGGAATAAGGGGTAGAGCTACCATCGCCCATAAGATAACTTGAATTTGAAATCGATCTAACAGCAATCCGATAATTGCTGTACCGACACCTCCTATGAGGGTATAGAGGGCGAGTTCAGCACCAAAGATTCTGCCTCGGATCTCGTTTGGGACGGATTTGAACAGCAGTTGTGTTGAGAAAACCCATACAATCCCGTTCCCTAAGCTCCGAATAGCTCCGCCGAGCAGTACTGTTGTTAGAGTAAAAAGAGGAGCGGTAAGAGCAAGTCCGAATATCGTAATTATGTAGCCGAAGGTAATGCCGATTCAAAGTCGTGTGTTCTGATCCCTAGTCCAACGCCGTGCAAGGATAGGTCCGATCCCACCACCAATACCATTCATACAGTACATCATTCCTAAACTCAATACCCCGCCAACACCGATAGTAAAGTAGTTTTTGGCGATTTCTACCTGTAGAACTTGAAATCCTGGAACTATTGCCGCTTTATGCATCGCGATGAAGAGGACATCAGGATGTCGAAGCATGTAACGCAACGCCGATAACTTTGCTTGGGTAGAATTTCCCTTTGTTGTAGATGGTGAATTGGATAGTTTAATTTTAAGCAGAACGAAGGCTGAAATGAGGAAGGTTAATCCGTCTATAATAAATGCGGTATGAATACCAAAGATTCCTGTTGTGAAACCACCGATGGCAGCTCCGAGTGCATACATGACTGCCCAGGTTGCAGCACCGAAAGCGTTGGCAGTACCAAGTTCTCGTGGGGAAGTAATGTCTGGTAGGATTGCACTACGGGCAGGACTGAAGAAACCGCTAACACTGAACAGAAGGGTCGCGAGGGTATAGAGTAGCCAAATGTCGCTCTCTTCTTGCACGAAAAGAAAGCCGAAAACGATGAAGCTGCGTGTAACATCGGTGATGATTAATATGTGTTTCCGGTTGTAGCGGTCTGTGCATATCCCGGCGACAGGGGCAATGACGAAAGGTGCTAACATTCGGATTGCGAATAAGATACCTACTGCGAATCCAGAACCACTGAGTTGGGCAGCTAATGTTGCTGAGGCGATGAGGTTAAACCAGTCGCCGAGGAGACTGACCACCTGTCCGTACCAGAGATACCGAAAGTTAGGATTGCAGTGGATGAGTTCAAAATATCCAACCGGTTTTCCCGTGTCCGGCTCGTTCTCTCCTGCGGACTTTATTGAAGGAGATTTCTGTTTAGACATCAGATGTCTTTCTAGTTAGGCAGAATGGGAGTTGATTGTTTTTGAGAGTTAGTAGTGTTGACCGAATGTTGCTAACGTCAGAACTTATTTTTCTCTAAAAACTAACCCACACAGAGCAGAATTCTTCAGTAAATCCATATTAACTCTGGGGATTCGAAGTAAGAAATGCCCATAGGGACCTGGATGCCGGATTTGTCTGCATCCGGTTCCAATTTTCCTTGACGATAACTTTGTAGCATTAATAACCGATAGTACGCGCAGAATTAGGGTCCCTAAGTCAAACAGATTTTCATGGTTTACCTCCGTTTATTGCATTTTGGAATAGGGTATTATGAGACTCTAAAGATTAGTTTTCGAGTTCAGACCAATTGCTGCCAAGATTTTTTTGATTCCATATGCGTTAACTGCATCCGAATGCGATTGCTAATATCCAGTCATAAGATCTGTAGAAATCTGTGTATAAAGGACTTGGTTTCAGCTTGGTGATAACACCGGATACTGTGCCCTAGGACCGGTTTCACTAATGTTTTTTGAATTTTGTTGAGAGCGGTTTATGGGTTCCACCAATAAGTCATTTTAGCAACAAGCGTAGAATCTACAAAGTCTACCCTTTCTCCTTGGGTATCGTATACTTGGTTGAAAACGAGGTAGAAGTTGCTACCCGGACGGTAGATATAGTTTAACAAAAAGTTCGTAGATATAAGGTTTTGATCGCTGTTCCATTGGGCGAAAAGTCTGGCAAAAAGAGCGGTGGAGAAGGAATAGGCAACATGAGCTCCGAAAACATTGGCATCAAATATTTTATTTTCGAGTATGACGCGGTTAAATTCATACTGCGGTTGAAAACGGAAACGCCCACTTGGTCTAAAGTCAGCGACGATCTCAAAACCACGTCTCTCGCCGTTAAAAAAATCCCCAAAATTCACAGCAAACAAACCAGAAATCTTTTTGCTGTTATCAGTAGATATAAGAGCCTTGAAGGCAGTAAAATTATACTTTCCAGTCGGAATAATAATACTCTCGCGGATCTCAAAATCCTCACAGAGACGGTCAAAAGTCCGCTGGATCTGGCAAGTAAACTGCTTAAACACCTTTCCGCTTTCAAATTCACCTCCGGTAACGAATCTGAGGTCTCTGGTTTCTAATTCATTGTTTCGATTGAGAATAAAACTGGACTCTGGTCCTGTCCAGATTCGACGAATCCCGAATCTACCGAGTAGGAATGTATAAAGGATTTCGCCGCGGATACGCCGGATCCCTCTCCGCCAAACGAATCCGGTTTCTGGGTTAAAGTTCTTACTTATGTCTGTATATGATCCGATAACACGAAAATTATTAGTTTCCGATGTGCCTCCGAAGTACAAAGCGTCTTGTTCTCCTGCCACATCTTCTTCAAAGGTGCGTGCCCATAGCCCGCGAAGACTTAGACTATTGATGGGCCGATACACGAAATCAAATCCACCTGCCCGGTTGTAAGTATCGGCATCCTGTTTATTGATAGCAATCATACCAACAGTTGAGCCTTTAAAAAGATCCCGTGTCATACGGAACGCGGAGTAGTTTGTGCGTGGTATATCAGTTCCTTCTGCCTGAAATTTATCGGTAAATACGTTTAGCAGACCTACCCCATAAGACCCGATTTTTCCTGTGATCTTGCCCCCGGTAAGGATCGGAATAGCATGCCCATCTTGAATCCCGATGCGACGACTGTAAAAAAGCAACAAAGGAGGCGGCTGGCGAAAACCAGTGCGTGGAATACCGAAATCAAACAAGGCTGCGCTTTCTAAGAAGAAGGGGCGCTTCTCGGGGAAGAAGAGACTGAAACGTGTTAAGTTCACTTGCTCCTGATCAGCTTCGACTTGGACAAAATCGGTGTTGAAGGTGGCATCTGCTGTTAGATTCGAGGTCAAACTGTACTTGATATCCAATCCGGTATCAAACAGAACATTTGTTTCATTGTATGCCTTTCTTTGACTCACCCCTGGCAAGACATAAGGCAGTAGTTCCAGATGTGTTTGTGGCACAATATTTTCTAAGCCAATCAAACGACCCAGGTTGGCTGTGCGATAAATTGCTCGCCATCTGTAGGCACTAGGCACCGGAACCCAAGTTCCTTTTTCATAATTGCGTTGGATGTTCCGCCCAAAATTTACCCCCCAAACTATATCGTTGCTCTTTTTAAAGCGGAGTTGGCTGAAAGGAATAGCGATCTCCGCTCTCCAATCGCTCTCATTGATTTTGGTGCGACATTCCCAGACAGTATCCCAGTTCTCGTTTCGACTGTCTCCATTGTCCATCACGGCAATATCTTCCATCGCTCCTAACGGGTTGACGCGAAAGAAAAATCCGCTTCGTTGGTCGTTGTAGGTATCAAGAAACAGAAATACGTAGTCATTGCGAAACAAGGGAGCGTCACGGCGCATTTCATTAGCTACCATTTTAGACAGGTCGTTGTCATAACAGATAAAGCCGAAGTAGATGTATTTATCATCATAAAGCACTTTAACTTCTGTTGATTGCGTCATTGGTGCCCCTTCGTCCGGTTCATATTGGACAAAATGATTAATTTGTTGTGCTTTTTGCCAATCTGCTTCGGCGAGTTCACCGTCGATTTTGATGTCTGTGAAAGTTCGATATGCTTTGATCCGATATTCTATCGGTTCGGTGTCCGCCGAGAGAAAGTGTGAAAATAACAACCAGCAGATAAATTGAAAAAAACAGCATATTCGTATCCTATGCCAAAGATTGCAATAATTAGTCATAAAGGGTTCCTTTACTGATTGAAGTGAGAGTTTATGTGTTCGCGAAGTATAACGGTAGCGTCTGTCGTTATGATCCTGTGCTCTGGTAAGCCAAAATTCCCCGTTTCCAGATAAAATAAGCCACCCCAAAGGATATGAGGGCAACAATCGGTGTAAGATATGCGAAGTATGGATGAAATAGCAAACTCGATGACTTATTAAGAAAATAAGCCGAGGGATAAAAGTTGATAAAGGCAAATGGGATTATGAAGGTAAGGAAGTACTGTATAGGTTTACCGTATATGCTGACAGGATAAAGGATATACTGTTCATGAAATTGAAATGTTATGAAATTTAATGCCTGTAGATTAGGCACCCAGAATGAAACAGATGAAGTTGCTAAGTAGGCAGAAAGCTCTATCAGGAGCCCGCTAAAGACAACAACGAGGAGCATCAGTAGGTTGCTGAAGGTCCAACTTAACCCCAGAGATTTAGTTGCGATCGATAGAATTACAATACCACTTGAAAAATCCGTAATCCCATTCAGGAGGATGCTGTTGGTAATAAGGAGAAACAGCGGATTTACAGGTTTGAGCAGGAATCTATCAAATTCGCCTCGGACTATGTAATTGCTGAGTCCCCAATGAATCTCCGGCAGGAATAGGGTGAAGAGCCCATGTGAGAGAAGTCTTAACCCTACAAGAAAAGCAATCTCTCCAAATGTCCATTCTATGAGTGTCTGAAATCTGTTCAAAACTATCCATATCAACCCAAGATTTCCCAATTGAAGAATCGAAATGTGGAATATACTCATTACAAAATTGATTCTGTATTCCATCTGGGCTTTCAGGTTAAGTTTAAAAAAATTAAGGAAAAGTTTTATGTAAAACATCATCCCCTAGCCTCCATGTGTCATAAGATTACGTCTTGATTTCAGCCATAAAAGGCGGCTCCCCACATACAGCACTCCTATCCAGATTAGTTGTAGGGAGATTGCGCGCAAACCCTCAATACTTTTTATTTTTCCTATATATATAGAAAGGGGAACATGGTATATGGACGCGAAGGGAAAATAAGAGAGAACATTTCTTGCCCACTCTGGGAAGAACCAGAGCGGTATAAACGCCCCTGAAAGCAGAGCTATAATGAGCCGAGTTAATCCACTCACACTTTGATTTTGAGTCGTCCAGAAGGAAACTAAGGATACCATAAAGTCTACCAAAAAAGTGAGAAGATAACTTAGACTCAGGCTAACCGCAAAGAGAGCTAGCATCCCTGAACTATCAGGGAGAGAAATATTAAAGATGAAGATAGCTAATATGAAGATAGGGACTGCAAAAATCACGTTAAAAAGGAGTCGCCCGAATGAATGCGAAAAGAGATAAAGTTGGAAATCCGTTGGTTTCATCATGTCCATTACGATTTCACCCGTTCTCACTCGATTTGACATCCAGAGAGCCAAGTATACATTAAGAATGCCGATGAAATTTATGATACCTCCCATGATGGCACTCATTATGGTGTATGTGATCATTGATTGGAATGAGATGCCTTGTACATCGGTTGAGTTAGCATAGAGTGCCTTCCAAAACATGTAAAGGAGGTAGAAACTCATAAATATTCCCACAAACCTTATCAAAAGTTCGCCTCTGTAGGCTATCCGTTCTTGAAATGACTTCTTACAAACTTCAAGATACGCTCTCATGTAATTTTCCTTCCTCATATACATCCCGGATGATCCCATCGAGAGAAATATCCTCTATTGTGAGGTCCAATACTGGATACTTGCCAGCGATTTCAGATATCAAATCGTTGGCGGCAAATCTTTTTCTATCAAATTTTATAGATGCCCTGATCCCTTCTAATCGGACTTCTAGTGCTCCATCAACTTCCAATTGATCAGGTGGTTCCTTAAAGTCAATTAGAAGTGTGCTTTCCGTCCCAAACCTTCTTCTGATTTCATCTATGGAACCATCGTAGATGACCTTGCCATAGTCAATTATCATTATCCGGTTGCAAAGTGCTTCTATGTCCGACAGATCATGGGTTGTGAGAATAACTGTTGTTTTTCTTTCGATGTTTATCTCCTTGATAAATTGTCTAATTCTTTCCTTGACAACAACATCAAGCCCAATTGTGGGCTCATCCAAATAGAGTATGTCGGGGTTATGAAGAAGTGAGGCTGCAATATCTCCCCGCATCCGCTGCCCTAAAGATAATAATCTGACGGGGATGTTAATAAACTCCTCTATATCAAGAAGTTCTGCGAAAAGTGCAATGTTGTCCTTATATATTTTTTCTGGCACTCTGTATATGTGCCTGAGAAGTTCAAAGGACTCTATAAGTGGAAGATCCCACCAGAGTTGCGTCCTCTGTCCGAAGACCACGCCGATATGCATTAAGTTCTGCCTCCTGTCCTTTGTCGGAACAAGACCACATACTTCAATTACCCCGCTTGTTGGGTATAGAATGCCTGTAAGCATTTTTATCGTCGTGGACTTTCCCGCACCATTAGGTCCAACGTATCCGACGATTTCTCCTTGATCAATACCAAAGGATACGCCATCTACAGCATTTACAGTGGTATATTCCTTTGTAAAAAGGGTCTGAATTGAGCCGATGAAGCCTTTTTTACGTTTATAAGTTTTAAACGTTTTGTATAGATCATTTATTTTTATAACTTGCATTATTCATTTTCCTTCCTCCGTTGAAGTCGGCGCGACAATTTTCATGTCACGCGGATGGAAGTAATCTAATATTTTTGGAATGATATCGATCACCGAAACTTCGTTCTCTGGTTAATCTATGAATAATAAGTTCGTATCTATCAGAGGGTATGTCTGACCATTCAAGACAGTCAGCGTTAATTCAAGTTCATCTTTATTATTGTGGGTTGGGGTGATAATACTTACATCAATGCTCATGAGGACTTGCTCATCCTTTTACGAATATTTTTATTAGACAAAACCTCTCTGTTTCGCAACCTCTACAAGAGTTAATACATCATGAATGTTCTCACTATACCTCCGTTTCTGGTGTACCTATGAGACCCTGATAACGTTCGGTAGAAACTTGCCGATCTATGCATTTGATATTTCATATCCCATTCAACTTAGCCGGTGTAGTGCCGAGTTATTTGCTATTACCAACACTATTCACGTGGGATCGAAACTGTGTTGGGAACAATAATCTCTCCAGCAATGATTTTTGTCCTCAACGCTTCAACGGTGGCTACGACATCGTCTGAGAGCAGCGGTTGGTTGTGTTCATCAACAGTATAACTGACCCCACCATCTTCGAGTCCGAAGTATCGGATGCCTGCCATAAATCTATCCTCAACAGTCTCACGGATGACTCTCTGCACAGAAGCAGAGAGTTCTTTAACCATACTCGTCAGGACGATGCCGGGAGCGAGATGATTACCATTGGCATCAACCCAAATGATATATTTTTGTTTCGCTTGGGCGGCTTCAAGCACTCCGTGACCGGATCCACCCGCAGCGACATAAATCACATCAACACCACTCTCATATTGCGCCAACGCGATCTGCTTTGCCTTATCCGGTTGACTGAACCCGGTTGGACTCTTGCTGATATATCCTATGGAGATATCGGCATCCGGATTGATAACCTGAATCCCAGCGACATAACCAGCTTCAAATTCGTGAATCAAAGGCATATCCGCACCGCCAACAAAGCCGATTTTGCCGCTTTTCGTTTTCAATGCCGCAATTGCGCCGACCAGAAATGAGCCTTCATTCGCCTTATAATTGACAGAAACGACATTTGGAATATCAAGAACAGCATCAAAGATTGCGAATTTGACATCGGGAAATTCGGTGGCAATGCGAGCAATCTGCTCTCGCAGTTGGCACCCCGATGCTAAAACAAGGTTCGAGTTCCGTGCAGATTCTCTTATGACGCTTTCTGATACTACTGAGTTACTCTCCATTCCATTAACCTCTATGAGGCTAATTCCAAGCTCTGCTTCCATGGTTTTTAAACCGATATGGAAACTATCACAATAACTAGACGGTGCGATGGGTCTGATATGTGCAATTCTTCGCATGATGTTCTGGGTTAGATTGGCAGATAGTTGGAAACTGTCTAATGCCTCTCGAATTATAGGCTCCTCCTTCTTCAAACGTTGGCGCGCCCGACTCAGCCGACTCTTAATCGTATTTGCAGATACTCCCAAAAATTTGCTAATTTCTTCACACGTCATCTCTCCAAAGTAATACAGGGTCATCACAGTGCGTTCGCTCTCCTGTAACTTGGCAAGCAACTGTTTAACCAATGTTTGCTGTGCCTCAGTCTCGGTTTTTGCTTGTTCGTCTGCTACATATCGGGAATATGCTGCTTCTCCCTTCATTGCCATGTTAATGCCCTCCACTAATCGGACATGCAATCGATTTTTGCGGGACCATGCAATGCAGCGATGGTGTGTAATCACATACAACCACCCTGGAAACCGATCTGGTTCTCTCAGGGTTGCCAGATCTCTATAAACTTGCAGAAAGGTTTCCTGCGTAATATCTTCAGCGATGTGAAAATCGCCGACTTTATGCCATGCAAGTGTGTGCACATGTTTACGATATTTTTTCACGAGCATAGTGAAGGCGGTTTCGTCGCCTGCAAGCGTGCGGCGAATTAATTCGGCATCATTACCTCTCATCAGGCACCTCCAAGCGTAGATTTTCAAAGTGAGATTCAAATCAATATATAATGGCGCGCGTTAAGGGAAAATGGTTGCATAATTCTGCAGAAAAGGAGAGGATTGTGGGAAGATAGAGAAAATTATCAATATTGTTAGTGTTCAGTGAATTTTATAGTAAAACCCGCAATTACTTGGACATTGACAGGGGCGAGATTAGATGCCTTGACAGCGATGAGGGTTTGCTCCGCTGAACAATTGTTTACATATTTTCGGGCTTTACTATAACCGCGAGAAAGGGAATGAAGGACTCTAAAAAAAGCTATAGCAATCTGCTCTATGCCAATTTGCCGCGCAGTAGCGGGTTGTCTTTCATCACCTCGCCATCGCGATTCCGCGTACCAGATGGCATGTAATGGATAGCCATCGCCCGACGATCTCGGGGTGAGCGGTTCGGATTCGTTTGGTGGAGGGTCATGCAGTGATGGACCATCACGCATCCGGCTTTAACTGGCACTGGCACAGCACGATCCACATCAGCATCCACCTCCAACAACGCTGGCAACTTACCTTTCTCTGACTCAGCACGTCCGTGCGCTGCCAATCCTTCCAGATAACTGCCGGGGATAACGTTCATACAACCGTTCTCCTCGTCGGCATCATCGAGTGCTAACCAGATGCTCACAAGATCCGGCGGGACACACTGCCAATATGCGTTGTCCTGATGCCAATAGACTTCACCGCCGTGATGGGCGGGTTTGTAGAGCGCCTGATCATGAAATAACTGGATATTGGCTCCGATTAAACTCTCAACGATATCTAACAGCGGTTCGTGGTAGAGCAACTTCCGATATTCCTCATCGAGTCGCCACATCTCCATAATCTGTAGCATTTCTTCTTCACGATCGGCATCTTCATCGCTTTCCGAGTCGCCGACGACTGCGAGGTTCCGCAACCCTTCGCCGATGGTGCCGCGTCTCTGTGAAAATTGGGTGTCGTAATGTTCGCGTAGCACGGTAAGGTGTTCGTCATCAATGACGCGTCCGTCGATTTTGAGATAGCCTTGGCGTTTGAATTGTTCAACCTTTTGGGACGTAAGTTTCATAACACTGCTCCTTATAGTAGATTATAAAAATACATAGACATTCAGCAATTTGATTGTAGACCTAATCGTTTCTTGAGTCAGATTCAGGTCTTTCTGCCTTTAGGTTCGTCAGACTCACCAAAACATACATAAAACAGCCCAATATAAAGCCAAATAACAAAGAAAGTGGCAACATATCAAACATCATCCGCAAATCCCATTCTCTTTCTGTCAAAGCCTCCCACACCGCGAAAGCCACCCACATGCCTCCACCGAAGTAGATGGTGCCTTTTAAAAACAAATTTATGGACTTTATGGTGGACTTTATGGACTTTGCTCGAATTGCTCGAATCAAGGGGCGTTCACGAACATTTGCCAATCTTTCCTTTTGTTTTTTAGTCTCTTTTTCAAGCCATCCTATGAGACAGGCCGATACAAAGCCTGCAAACACCCACATTGGCAAACTTTCGAGCATCGTTTTCAAATCCCATTCCCTTCCCCTCCAAACGTTCCGCACAACCTCTAAAATCACCCCCGTCACCGCCACGGATACACCCACGGATACATCGCCTATCCAACCCATCGAATGTATGGACGTTGCTGAGATCAGGGGACGTTCAAGGACCTTCGCCAATCTTTCTTTTTCTTTTTCTATCCATCTATGGCGAAAAAACCGAACGGGGAAATACCACAGCGGGAAAGTAATCGCCAATATAGCGAGACTAAAAATATTCCATAGGCAAGGAATTATTTGATGACAGCTTGGACAAACCAAGCCAAACCAATGTCCAAAGGCATTTCCTTTTGTTGCCCACAAACGGCGGTCATTCAGCGTCTCACAGTGCGGACACGGAATGTAAGTGCGTTCCTCCAGCGGTTTATCACTCTCTTTGTCAATCAAGGTGACTTTGGGGACTCGTTGTCCAAAAATTAGTTCGTTGAACATAAATGCTGGGAACAATACCCAGAGTAAATTAAGGGGGTGAGGCAGTGCCTGTATTTTGAATCTGTTTTTGTCGTATCGCATCGGGTTCATCTCCACGTTAAATGGTTGCTTGTCTCAAGGGATTTCATATATTCAGTTTGATTTTTTTATTGTTTTGCAGGGTTTTGGTGGTATCCGTTCAACCTGGGGGAAATCCGCAGAAACACCCTATCAATACGCAGAAATACCCAAGCAAAAACACCCCAAGCAAATACCCCAAGCAAAAACACCTACTGAATTGTTCAACCTCTTGTGGTGTAAGTTTCATAGCACAGCTCCTTATAGTAGATTTTCAGTCAGATTCAGGTCTTCTGCCCTTTAGATTCGTCAGATTCACCAAAACATGCATGAAACAGCCCATCACAAAGCCAAATAACAACCAAAGCGGCAATATATCAAACATCATCCGTAAACCCCATTCTCTTCCGTTCCAAACGTCCCACACCGCGAAAGCCACCCACATGCCTCCACCGAAGTAGAAGGTGCCTTTTAAAAACCACCTCATGGACTTTATGGTGGACTTTATGGACTTTGCTCGAATTGCTCGAATCAAGGGGCGTTCAGGAACATTTGCCAATCTTTCCTTTTCCTTTTCAATTTCTTTTTGAAGCCAGTTCATGAAATAGCCTGCTAACAAACAAAATGGCAAAATTTTGAGCATCGTTTTCAAATCCCATTCCCATACGTTCCACACAACCTCGATAATCACCCACGTCCCCCACATAGATATACCGCAAACGACACCTATCGAAAGCGAATCTATTATGGACGTTGCTTGGAGCAGGGGACGTTCAAGGGCCTTCGCCAATCTCTCTTTTTCTTTCTCTATCCATTTATGGCGAAAAAAACGAACAGGAAAATACCACAGCGGGAAAGTAATCGCCAATATGGCGAGACTAAAAATGTTCCATAGGCAAGGAATTATTTGATGACAGCTTGGACAAACCAAGCCAAACCAACGTCCATGTCCAAAGGCACTTCCTTTTGTTGACCACAAACGGCGGTCATTCAGCGTCTCACAGTGCGGGCAGGGAACGTAAGAGCGTTCCTCCGGCGGTTTATCACTCTCTTTGTCAATCAAGGTGACTTTTGGGAGTCGTTGTCCGAAAATCAGCTCGTTGAACATAAATGCTGGGAACAATACCCAGAGTAAAGTAAAGGGGTGAGGTAGTGCCCATATTTTGAATCTGTTTTTGTCGTATTGCATCGGGTTTATCTCCATGGTGAACGGTTACTTGTCTCAAAGAATTTCATATATTCAGTTCTGACTTCAGTTTCAATCTACATCAGATTCTTCAAGAATTTTCTGATATGTCCGCGATGCTACGTTGTATGCTTCGCGAGCGGCCTCGCGTTCTTCTTCTCGGATGCGATTGACCTTCTGGTTCCAGCAGACCTCCACAGCCTCCAAGCACCATTGCGCACTTCTGCGACTTGCGCGGATCGGTTTACCGTCTACAATGACAAAAACCGGATTCGTATGGGACGATGGGAAGATACGGAGCGCGACCCAGCTCGATCTGTCGATAGATGTCTCAAATTGAACGGGGACGACTTCACCATCAGCGACAATTTCTTGCGTCTCAACTGCCTGACCGTTGACAATGAGTTCAACAGGCACCTTCTGGCTTTCCGCAATGCGGGCACGCTCAACGTCCCAATACGGCTGTTGATCCAAAGCGCGGTTCTTTATCTCAAGGTTAGGCGTTTCGTTAAGTCGTGCAGCGACGCGAGCCGTGATCGTTACCGTGCTGGGTGCTTCCAAATTCAACTGGCTAAGCTCTCCAGTGGGTGTCTTTTCCCCAACGGGTACGCCACCGACGGTAAAGTCTAACAGATGACTTTTACCATCTCCAACATAGGAACGCCCATCTTTCAATCCTGCTGCCCACGCGTCAAAATTGAGAGGACCGGCAGGCATTTTCACATAGATACGACCTAACCCGACGCGCTCGCCGTAGATACAGGGAAAATCCGTCTCACCACTGATTCGCGTACGGAACCCACAATTCAGTGTGTGATACCAGATATTCAGTTCCCAAACAGACGGTGTGTCTACCGTAGAGATGAAATCAACGGCATCATGAACAACATCGACGATGTATTCGTTTGCACCGATGCCATCGAAAGGTGGCATGTTGTAATTGGGGAGTTCGTCGCCATCCACTTTCAAACCCCAACCGCTGTGGCTGAAGCCTGTTACCGCGCCCTGTTCCTTTGCCCACTGGAGGACGGGGAGGTCCCAACTGGGCCACTCTTCAATCCGTTCAACACCTTTGTAGTCATCTTCAGTCAACCCCAGTAATGAGAGATGTCCAGCGTGTGAGGAGGGAAACCCCGAAACTTCTACATCGTAGCGCATCACGTAATCATCGGTTGAGAGTTCGTGAACCTTGCCATCAAAAAACTGCTTCTGAAAATACCAGCAGGGACCCCACGAGAGCACACACCCTACATTGAGGTCTTCTCCGAGAATGTGGCGCATCATATCTTCAGGCGTAACACCTTCGGTGGGACTTTCGTAGTGTGCGCAACCCGCGGCGTGTACATGATGGTCGCCAGAACGCCAACCTTCTGCTGCAATATGGATCCATCTTTCGAGATGAAAGGTCTCTTGATGCGTCTCAGCATTCGGCACGGTAACGGCTTGGGTTTTTACTTTATATTCCGGTCCCCGCGTGTATTCGACAGTATAGTTGCCCGGTGGCAGGAGGACGGATTCGCCACTATGCCGATAGATTTGGTTATGAAAGAAGAAATCCGGTGCGAGTCTGCGTCCACGCGAGGGATACACCCGGTTCAACTCGTCGCGAATGATAAAAGCCGCGGTTGTAGACTTTCCGTCGAAGTCAAACACTTCCAAGGTTACCTTTACCGCTGGCACACAATCAAATAGGATCGGCACTTCACCGCGGAAGCCGATGTCCTGCGTCCCTTGACCGACGTTGAAACCCAACGTTGCTTCTCGTTTGCCCGCATCACGGCTGTAGAGTTGAATGACACGATACTCCAGTTCTAATCCCGATAGACCAGCTTTCAAAGGTGGATTGGAATAGACTGCAATATCCAGAAACCGATGTGGAATTTCGCTTTTAGGGACAGTCATCTCCGGGTCAGGACTTCCAGTGGAACGTTTATAAAGCGGTGCGGCGTTTTCACTCTCTGCTGCTAACGGTGCCGTCACACCCGCCTCATTGTGTGCCTTGACTAAAAAGGTCCGCCAACCCTGTTGCATCAGTTCTTTCTTTACGGGGCCTTCTTTAACCTTCACACGACTCTCAGGATTGATATTGACACCAGCCAAACAGTGCGGATCAAGAATTTTTTGAATGTCAATAACTGCTTGTTTATGGTCTTCCGACACCAACGCTTTCTCAATTGCTGAAAGGTCGTCCTCAGACAGCGGTGAACCGAGATAATCCAACGCCTCAATAAGCCGCTGTGTTGCTGCTGCTAAAGGTTGAAATTCCACCTCAGTGACGAGTCCCAACTCATCGGTGAAACCTACGGAAATAAAAACTGAGAGCAACATCCAACCAATAAGCAGGCAACGAAATTGGCTGCTTATTCTCTTTCCCATGATGGTCTTATATTGACGATTTATCAACTGTCGCACGGGCTATTCCTCCTAACGGCTTGAAAACGGATAGCAATTTGCGGGATCATTCGTATTGATCAACAATTGTATCACAAATTTAGGGCGTGTCAATCGGAAAAGATTTGTAGGCAGGAATATTAAGTTTTCTGGATGAGGTCCATTAAAGTCTTTACGTACGCAGTTGTGGATTTGTGCAAGAGTGCAACTCTCTCTTCAGGAATAGGTCCGCTATCCTCTTCAACACACAGGTCGGATATGATGCGGATGCCAACATATTTGACGTTATTAATCGCACAGACATCTACAATCGCCGAGGACTCCCAATTGACTGCGACGGCTCCACTCTCTTTGGCAATCCTGTTCCTCACCTCACGATTATATATGTCCATATCACCGCAAATCACAGAGGATTTTGTAATCGTAGCATTGGGATTGGTTGATAGCGTCGTTGCAAATTTACTTATTGACGATGCAGAAGTCTGAAACAAACGTTCTCGCCACGTCTCTTGTTCACGCTGAATTTCAGGTCTATTTGGCACGTCATGTTCAGAGACACCGGTAATTACTACAATGTCTCCGATATTCAAGGTATCGACTAAACCCCCTGCAAATCCGAACTCAAAGAAGGTCTCTACTTGATACATGTCTATTATCATCTGGCACATCGACGCTGCACGCACTTTGCCCATGCCCGACTGCATGACGACCCATTTTGTGTCTCCATCTATCCATTCAAACTGCAGTCTACTGTTCCAATCAACTGAATCACCAACACCCTGCCCCAAGACGTTGAGAAGTGCCAAGGTTTCATCGGCGTAAGCTGTCATGATACATAGTTTTACGCTCACGAATTTCGCTCCGTAATTATAATTATAGTTGGCGAAGTTAGGACAGAAATACCCAAGCAAAAACACCTCGCCCAGCATGGGAGAAGCCCAAACCTCTTGTTTTCATACTAATTGCTCTATTTTTGAAATTCACAATAACTTTCATATCGAGACTGTGAAATGTCTCCTTTCTTCAACGCTATCTCCACTGCACAACCGTTCTCATAAATATGCGTGCAGGCACCTTTTGTACAATGCTCTCGAAGCGAATTCATCTCTGGAAAATAGCGGTCCATTAAGCGAGGCTCGATGTCGTAAAAGTGCAACTCGCGAAGCCCCGGCGTATCGGCGATAAAACCACCAAAATCCAATCTGTAAAGTTGGGTTGCAGCAGTCGTGTGCCTTCCGCCTCGTTTCGGATTCACTGTGTTCGTCTTCAATTTCAAACCGGGCTGGATAGCATTCAAGAGCGAGGATTTTCCAACGCCTGACAACCCAGAGACCACAGAAGTCCTCCCTTTCATCCACGCTTTCAAACCCTCGATTCCTTCACCGGTTGTTGCACTCGTAACGATGGCTGGATAACCGATTTTCTCGTAAAGTGTGACCATCGCGTTCACTTCTGAACGGTTTTCAAGCATATCAATTTTATTAAAACAGACAAGCGGCTCAATCCCCGATGCTTCGGCGATAACAAGGAATTTGTCCAGCATTCGCTGCCAGATCGGTGGCTCTTTTACGGAAGAAACAATGACAAGTCCATCAAGATTCGGAATGAGAATGACCCCTTTAGATTGTGTTCCCTTGCGTTTATATTGACGCTTGCGACGCATAACGGCTGCAATGACACCATGCCTTTCATCAATTACTTGAATTTTGACGCGATCCCCGACATAGACCTGCTGATTTCTGCTAAACGCATCTCGTTTTCCGCGTAGCGAACATTGATATTGATTCACATCACACTGTACAAGATAAACACCATTGCTCGCACGCATCACAACACCTTCGGGAAGTCCAACCAATTTTTCGTTATCAAAGAGATAGCCTGTCCGTTTGAGAAGTTCCTCGTCCGGTATAATTCGAGCGGTTTTGATGGCACTGAGATGCTTGACCCTATTTTTGACAAGCATTTTCTCTGATTTGAGTAGCAGTGCGACAACGACAGGTTTGTCCGTGTCGTTATCAAGTGCATTCTCCGCATCTCGAATCGCTGGATTCATGCCAAGATACACCTTGCGATAGGCGACACGCTCCCGCCAATCAAAAGCTGAGTAATCACCTTCAACAATTTTTTGTGCTTCTATTAAAGTTGTGCCTGCGTAAACAGACATTGCCATAGGTTTCAATTACCTTTGTTTTGCCTACTCCAAATCACCGCAAATTTTCGCGAATAGTTTGAAGATAAGTTCGTTAAAACTCTGATAAAAGGTAGTAATCTTTTACCTACATACAATTTTGGATGCACTTTAGGCGGCATTACGTGAACGTTTCAAGGTTCTTTCGCTGCAACGAACCTGACTTTTGTAAAGAGTCAAAGGATACACAATCCGTCTCTGTGTGTCAAGAAAAAATTAGACTGATTTTTCTTGACGTGTTTTAGGAAATTGGTTATTCTTTTACCGAGTGAACAATTGAGCGAATGCGGTAAAAGGACCTATTGAATCATTTTATTCAGGACAAGGAGAATACAGATGAAGACGTATCGTGCCGCTGTTATCGGTTGCAGCCGGATGGGTGCATTTATTGATAACGAAGTCCCCGACTATGAAGCGATTAAGCTACCTTATTCCCATGCTGCAGGCTTTTTTGCTGAAGAACGAACTGACCTTGTCGCGTGTGCTGATCTGCGTCCAGAAGTCATGGAACATTTCGGCAACCGATATAACGTCCCAAAAGCGAATCAATACACCGATTATCGTGAGATGCTTGAAAAGGAACAGCCGGATATCGTCAGTGTTGCCACACAACCCGAGCATCGCGCAGAAATTGTTGTTTACGCAGCGGAGCACGGTGTGAAAGCCATCTATGCGGAAAAGGCGATGGCAGCTTCTATGGATGAAGCCGCAGCAATGGTATCTGCAGTAGAAAAAAACGGGGTCGCCTTTAATCTTGGCACAAATCGCCGATGGCATACAGGTTTTGACAAGATGAAGGAGATTATCGACAGTGGTGAAATCGGTAAACTCCGAACCTTGATCATTTATTCAAACGCTACACTTTTCAACTCAGCCAGCCATCATCTTGACCTAATTTTACGTCTGAATAGCGATGCGGCTGCGAGTTGGGTTACAGGTTATCTTCCACAAGGCGATTCGGTTTTTGATGGGAATGAACTGCGATCCGATCCCTCCGGAGGCGGAACAATCCAGTTTGAAAACGGTGTGATGGCACATGCGCTGCTAACGCCACGGGGTAGTGAATGGGAAGCGATTTGTGATGGCGGAACCGTTACGTGCTGGAACAACGGTTGGCAGTGGCATCTCCGTAAACGGCAAGATGTACCGGGGTGGCGGACATGTCAGGTCCCTGAAACCTTCCCTGAATTTGAACGCACTAGTAGCACAGCAAATTTGGTTAAAGACCTTGTTCACGCGTTAGATACTGGGGAACCGACCCGCGGCGGTGTCCGGTGCGCGTATGCCAGCACAGAACTGATTTTTGGCATAATTGAATCACATTTACACAACGGCGCACGTATTGACCTGCCGTTGAAAGACTCGAAAGTCCGTTTACAAAGAAATCCGACAGCAAGACAACCTCGGATAGAGTAATCATTTCAATACACTTATCCGAGGAGATTTTCGTCTGATTCTCTCAGATTGATACAGAATATGGGAAGTTCACGGTTGGGGATACTGGCAGACTTCCTTGTGCTGACCAACAAGCCGCCCGCTGAGCGATAAAATCGTTCAGCGTTCGGATCCCCTTGAATAATCATTTTACTATATCCGAGGTGCCGTGCTTCTTGTTGGGCGTGCATCATTAACTTTCGTCCGTAGCCTCTTCCAATAAAATCCGGCTCAACAAATAGAAGACTCAACTCTACTTCGGCAGCAGAGATGCGTTCTAAGGAATAGAACCCTACTGTGTTTTCTGCAGCTTCAATCACAAAAGTAGGGTTGTTCTCAATATAACACTCGTCAATCGTAAGCTCTTCAAGGCATGCTTTCATAAATTGATCGGAATAGCCCCAATATGACTTGGAGCGGAAGGCAAGTCCACTCAAGTGATCAACTTCACTCGGTAAAGCTTGTCGAATTTTCCATTTCTGTGTATTAGACACAGTTCATCTCTCCTTTATGTAAGGACGAGGTAACCTCGCCCCTACAGGCGCGAGGGATGCGCGCCGAATATCATTTAACTCTTTGGCACTGAAGACACCCGCTTGGTAGAGGTTCCGATATTCTTCAGAAACGCTCTGACCGAATATCATTAGGTCATCTGTGTTAATCGTCACCGGCACGCCGTGGTCAAATAAGATACGGATGGGATGCGAGACGAGATCGGGCACAGCGTCTAACATCACGTTACTTGTTGGACATACATTCAATTGGACCTGATTCTCGGAAAGCCAACGCATGACTTCAACCGATTCCGCGGCACCGATACCGTGTTGGACTTCGTCTAAGTCAAGGACTTCGACCGTTCGCCGGACCTCTTCTGCCCCGCCAAACTCACCAACGTGTGCCTTTAGTTTCATTCCTGCTGCGCGTACTTTGGCATACAAGGACTTCACGGCTTCAGGTGCACACGCCTCTTGATGGCTATACAGATCCATCGACTGAAATATGTCTAATTCTATTGCTTCGTGTGCCGATTTCATCCATTTTGGGTCGTCAGCACACTCCCGCGCAAAGCCGAGTTCTGGGCGCAAATCAACCTTCTCTCTATACTGTTCAACTAACGCTTCAATAAATGAACGAAGTTCGGTTAACCCACCTGGATAAAATTTAAGCAACCGGATATCGAAACTCATTTCAAGTATAACAACACCATCTTGGATCGCATCGTTTATCGCTGACACCGCGATGAACTCAAAACCTTGGCGGTGGTCTAAGTGAGGTGCTAAGGCCTCGTCTATGTACGCATGCATCCCCTCAAGTCCTTCCATTTTGAGCGGCGGTTTAGTTAGGGGGTGTCCGAGCCAATGCACTGCATTCTCTCGACGCGTGCTTAAGAAAGAATGGCAGTGAACATCCGTTTTAGCGGCTGCTTTTATAGCGGTTAAGTTATCTGTGGAGAGTGCTTTAACAAATTCCATATATGTGATACAAATTAAGTGAGAGTGTGTCATGAATAAAGTTGCGAAGTGTCAGGATAACGGGCATCTTCATTGCGTCTGAAGGAAAATAGATGTTCTCTATTCTTCGCCAAGTGAGATATGAAAGATCCCTCGCTCATTAATGGCAGTATAGAGTCGATTGTTAATGACGGCGAGAGAAATAATTTCACCTAAAACTTCCGAAGAAATCTGCTTCCATTTGCCAAGGTTATCCAAACGGTAGATCCCGGCATCACCAGCACCATAAACTGTTATACCATCCATAGCAAATCTGTTGATGACGGAACGTTCTCCCAAGTTATCAGTTATCACGCGCCAGTGTTCGCCGGTTTTTGAAGTCAAGACCCCTGCGTCTGTTGCGACATAAATCGTTGAACCTACAAAGAGGATATCGTTGAAATGCGTAAAGCGAAGGGGCAGACTTAGCGTAATGTCTTTCCAGTTTTTTCCGCTATCCAGCGATTGAAACAGTTGACCATCTCGCTTACCGACATAAACGGTTGCTTCTGAAACTGCTACCTCGAAACCATTTTTTATTTCCGCGTTAGGTTGCTTATCTGTGTTCATCAATCCAGTATCCATCCATTTGGGATCACCTAATTTCCATTTGAAAAGTCTTTGTCCGTATTCAGCATAGAGGACATTATTACAGACGACAATCGCTTTGATTTTCACCTCTTTTTCAGGCAGAGGAGATAACGATTCATGATCATACGTAGAAAAGTTTTGAACTGGAATGAGCATATTGCCATCTACAGATAAACGGTAAATTCGCAAGATGTGCCTTTCAGGCGAAACGAAATAAAGTATGTTACCGTCAACCATCAACTTTGAATCGAAAGAAGCATAGACACGTAACCTGTCCTGTTTTAAGGGTTCAGACGTAGCCCCCTCCGTAGCAAACTCCCCGGCAATCGAAAGTTTTTTCCAAGTCCCACCTTCATCTGTTGATTGATAAACTTCATAGCCGGTGTGCGCGTATAATCTGTTATTGAAAACAACCAGGTTGTTTGTCCTTGTTCCGACTATTCCATCCATAAATAGATGCCACGATTTACCGCTATCAGTTGTGCGATGAATGCCCGATGCCCCAGCTTTGTAAAATGTCGTCTCGTTCACTGCTACGGCTGGAAGGCTGTTAATCATGGGCATATCCGTTTCAATGCCGAACTCTGTCCACGTATGCCCACCATCTGTCGAACGAGATTGTGTAACTCCCAAAGCTAAGATCGTTTCACCGGCAGCTAAAACCGTTATACCCGATGCACTTGCCTTCGAGTCAGGTTTATCTATATGCATTATTTCGGTCCATGACGCTCCCAAGTCAGCCGAATGAAAAACCCTGACTGAATGTAACTCGCTTTTCGGCACCGCTTGCCCTACCTCTATTGGCGTGAATCCCAATAGATCGGGACCCGTTTCAGTATGAAGATTATTATTAAAGACTGCCAAGGAATAGACAGCTTGTGACGCACCCACCGGCAACTTTTTCCAAATATCTGAATCGAGATGGGGCAGATCGGGTCCCGTTGCAACATAAACATTATTATTAAAGACTGCCAAGGAATAGACAGCTTGTGACGCACCCACCGGCAACTTTTTCCAAATATCTGAATCGAGATGGTAGAGGCCGCGGTTCGTGCCAACAAACACTATTTCTCCAACAGTCGCTATGGTAGAAATCCTTTCGTTTCTCAGTCCCTCAGTGAGGGGATCCCATTTTATGCCACCATCTGTAGAACGGAAAACCCCTTTATCTTGAAGTGCAAGATACATCGTCATAGGTGCCTGCGGCACATCTGGGATGATGAGCCCAATAGCATACCCTTTGGGTCGAGAACTCACCGAATTCCATGTCTCGCCTCTATCATCTGAAGTAAATATCGCATCAACCGAGACAATATAAAGGGAACCTTCATGTGCTGCCATCGGCATGAAAGATTTGTCAATCGGGATATTTGCGTTGATGCGTGTCCATGCGGCCGCACCTACTGCAAACCTGTACAGCCCTGTTGGTGAAACAGCATACAGGGTACCTTCAGTGCCAGCGAAGATATTGCGGACATGTCCCCCTGGTGGTGCATTCCCTTGTATCCATTGTGCGCTGGAAAACTTAGCGGAATCGTCTTGTGCATTAGAGGTTGAAGCGTTCTCAAAAGTTTGCAAACTTGCCCCCGTGCTTTTGTCTGAGGACATGGCGCGTCCGACCTGATTTCGCACATCGGGTTTCGAGTCAACATCAAAAACGACAGGTGCCTCAATGATTTCAATCGTAGGTTCAGATCGCGCCTCAAAGTTATAGGGTCTCTGAAAACGGTTAAGATATCGGCTGCTGACCCCGAGCATCAATATAATCACGACCACGGCTGTGCCGAAGGCACTCCACGGCAGCAACGGTTTTCCAGCTGGCGAGGGTGTAGGTTTCATATCAGCGATTTGCTGCTTGATGCTCTCACTTAAACGCGCTGGTATCTGCCTGCCGCCGAGGACCTCTTTGATAAGATGTTCTTGGTCATCTTGTAAACGCTTTCGGGCGCGCTGAAGCCGACTCGTAATCGTGTTCACGGACACCCCTAAGAATCTGCCAATCTCTTTGGTCGTCATCTCACCGAGGTAATAGAGGGTGGCGACAGTTTGCTCACTCTCTGGAAGTTTGGCGAGGAGTTTTTTGGCGAGTTCAAGGCGATGCTCGCTAGCTGCTGTTTTACGTCGTTCAGATTCATAATGTGTATACGAGGCATCCTCGATTTCTTCCATGGGCGTGTCCTCTAAGGATTGTATGGCAGATTTCTGTTTTTGAAGCCAATTGATACAAAGCCGGTTTGCGATGACATACAGCCATCCAGCAAATTGGTGAGGCTTCTTGAGCGTCGAGAGGTTTTGATATGCGCGAAGGAACGTGTCTTGGGTTACCTCTTCAGCGTAGTGAAAATCACGGATTTTCCGCCAAGCGAGGGCGTGAACACTCTTTTGGTACTTTCGTACCAAAACATCAAATGCTTCATCATCGCCTGCCAACGTATCCTGAATGAGTTGAGCATCATTTCCTCTTTCCACTGGAAACCCTCCTAAATGTAACTTTGAGTGTCCGCATTGAATAATAGGTTTAAGGTTTATAAAGTGAACTACCAACTAAAGGCAATTTTTGTAAACAATTGGTTGATTGTCGCTTCGGCGTGTTGATCTCCGTAGACAATGTATAACACAAGATTTTCGACAAAAGTATATTTAAAGACGGCATTGAAATTTGGCTTATGTTTACGCGCTGAACGCAGCCGAACCGTTACCCACCTTTCCGCTCCGATTTCAAGATTCATACTTGCGCGGAGAGAAAAATTTCGAGTCTTATGCCCGTCTGGAAAAGTCTGCCAGAGGTTTTCACCTTCAATACCGAGCGACAAAAAACGGAACGGGATTAAGTTCATCGCCGTCGTGACAAATGTTGCCGTGGCACCCTCAAACTCGCCATGTTGGTAGACGACAAAAATACGGTCAGGTCTCTGACGGTTATACGTTGTCTGCGCTGCAACCACCCAATTTGAGTATATATCGTAAGACCAGTTTCTGTAGAAAAACCCTGTCTCTATCTTTTCTCCCAAATCAAAACCGATCAGTTGAAAATGGTGACCTCGTGTTTTTTCGCCAGCTTGATCCCACGTCACAGATTGGACAGATTCAAATTTGATAGCTCGCAAAAACCCTTTCTCAACGGGCCACTGGTACACGCCCCAAAAACTGGGTTGCCGGACATCTGTGAGTCGAACGTATCCATTGACAGGATTAAAGCCTCCCGAAAAATCGCGATAGGCGAGACTTAGAATCGGATTACCTTTACGCTTTACTTCCGCGATGAAAGCACGAGTGTTCTCCTTATGTGGTTCCCAATTTCCGGCATAGGATGTCACAAAGTTCAGTGCCCTCGGTAAACGAATGGAGCCATCAAAGGCGACGGATCTGTTATATGTCCCCGGTATCTCTTTCGAGGCAAAAAAGAGCCCAAACGAAGATGCGTTGCCTGCGTCCCAAAGTCCGCGCAGTAAAACGTTATGACTCTCATCGTTTTTCTCCTTGACATTCATCAATCCGTATGTTGCTTTTCCAGTTTTACCGATGAGTTTCGCCCCGTAAGCCATTTCACCAATACGACGACTATAAAAAAGCGCGATGGGTGCTCTAAAGATTCGTCCGTCTTCTTGAAAGAAGGGACGTCGGTCAGTTAAGCGTTGCTCCAGATCAGATAAAACGATCCCTTGAACTTCTGACTCAATGTGGCTGAAGTCGGGATTCACTGTGCCAATAAAAGAGGTACTGGTTGTCAGCTTATAGACGACATCACCGCCGATAGCCGCTGCGAATCGCGTTGAGAGGTCTTCGGTTGTTGAAAAATCCTCGGCTTTACCGGAGAAATACCCGCCGAGTTGAAATTTTCTTCCAGCGTCCTTCGGATTGAATTCAAGGTTCGTCAACGTCCCGAATTGATTCGCGTCAGAAACGTTAACACCCGTGTCCGCCCAAATACTGGTCCGATCAAGACTTTGATGGCGGCGCACGAGGTTAAGTCCCCAGGTCTGTTTGGCAGACTGAGGCAAATCAAGCATCTCAAACGGAATTTTCATCTCAACTGTCCACACAGACGGTTCTACGATTGCAGCGGCAAACCATTCGCCATCCCAACCTAAGTCATCTTGTTTCTCGTCCCGTTGTATGCCAAGTGGACTCACAGCAAAGCAATAAGAACGACGGCGGTCATGATGTGTATCAAGATATACGGCAACATGGTCCTCATATTGAAAACTCCCATCCCTTCGCGTCTGATTTGCAATTATGGATGCTTCTTTCTGAACACAACGAAAACTGACATAGAGTGCTTCGTCATCAAATCCCAGAAATACCTCGGTTCTGTTAGGAACAGTTGTTTCCAACTCCGCGATTTTGAATGCGTCGATTCCTGTCACGCGCTGCCAACACTCATCATCAAGTTTACCATCAATCGCGGGAGAGGTGTGGAATTTAATAGCTTCTATCGTCTGAGACTCGGCAGCGAGATTCACTGCAAGGAAAAAAGCTATAGAACTCAGTAAAACTGTCCACGATCGAATGATGATATTTACATTAACGCTCATGAATATCTGCTCCTTTTTCGTATATTTTGCACAGGATATAACCAGTTTGTTTTTTTTACGACTTACGCAATTTTCTTAGGAATAGCGACTACTACACGCCGTTGGCGAGGTTCCTATCGGAAACCCCCAAGCAAAACACCTCGCCAGCGAGGGAGCTGCGTAAGTCCTGTTTTTAATTTTTGTAAGTGTTTCTTACAATAGTCGATGTATCATGAACTTTCTACTCGACTTCCGTTTCTGTTGAATCTAAGACGGATTTGAATTGCTCACGATATAATTGGCTATAGAGTTTGCCGGACGCTAACAAGTCAGAATGATTTCCAACTTCAACGATCTGTCCCTGATCCATAACGACAATCTGGTCTGCATCCCGAATTGTAGAGAGGCGGTGAGCAATGACAAAGGTCGTCCGCTGTTTCATGACATTTTGGAGTGCCTCTTGGATAAGTGCCTCGGATTGTGAGTCCAGTGCACTTGTCGCTTCATCTAAAATTAAAATTTTTGGATTTTTCAGGATTGCCATGGCAATGGCGACACGCTGTTTTTGACCACCAGACAACTTAAAACCGCGTTCACCGATCTGTGTCTCGTACCCCTCCGGTAGAGACACAATGAACTCATGTATGTTAGCCGCTCGAGCTGCGGCGTAAACTTCCTCGTCTGTTGCTGAGGAGCACCCATAACGGATATTATCTTTGATACTCACATCAAATAAAACCGGTTCTTGTGCTACAATTCCAATCTGCTGTCTTAGGAATTTCAAGTCTAAAGTTTGCAAATCATGTCCATCAAGCAGAAGATGCCCGGCATTAGGTTCATACAAGCGAGGAATTAGATTCGTCAGTGTGGTTTTGCCAGAACCCGAAGGACCAACAAGCGCGACATTGCAACCTGGGGGGACATCCAAATTGATGTCTTTGAGAACCTCAATCTCTTCATAGGCAAAACGCACAGACTGAAACTGAATGTGCCCTGCTACATCATCAAGTTTTTTCTTTTCCAAATCTTGTGCTTCGCCATGTTCATCCGTTAAATCAAGAACTTGGAAAAGACGCTGGAGTACCGCTTTGGTAGCGGCGAGTCCAAGGTGGAAGTGGAGTATACGATATACAGGCGCAGACAAGTACTCAAGATACGCCGAGAAGGCGACCAACTCACCAATCGTCAATCGACTCTTTAAGACTTCCATACCGCCAAAACAGATAATCGCGATGGGTTGAATTCTCACCACGAACTGACTAATGTTACCCGCAATCGATTCCAAAACCGAAACCTTCGCTTGCGCGAAAAGCAATCCCTTTGATTCCCGAAAGAAGGAACGGTTATGATGTTTCTCCGCCGAAAAGCACTTTACCAGTCGAACCGCTGACAATGTCTGCTGCACATACGAAAGGGTTGCCGCTGTCGCTTCTTGTCTCTTCAGGGTTGCTTTATGAAAATGCGGTCGAAAGTAGACGTAAGTGAGACCATTAAGGGGCACAACGATCAGTGCAATCAGTGCCAACCTCCAATTGAAGTAAAACATTATAGAGATTATGGCAACTGCTGACAAAGTGTCTGTAAAGAAATGAAGGACATTATATGTTGCACTCGTCAGAATTGCATCTACATCGTTAATGATCATGGAACCATATTCCCCTGTTTGCCTTTTGGTGAGACTCGGCATCGGAAGACGCAAGAGATGTTGGAAAAAACGATTCCGAAAATCAAGTAGGATCCGCCTTGTTGTATAGATGTAGAATCGGTCCCGTATTAGAGAAAGTAGAACATACACACAGATAGAACCAACACCTCCAAGGCAAACGATCCAAAGCAATTTTTGGTCTTGTTGCGTAATGGCTCTGTCTATCACTAATTTTGTAAAAAGAGGTATCAGCAGCGAGAAACCCACCATTGCAGTCATGCACAACATGGTCTTAACAATTTGGGGCCAGTATGGGAAAACACCTTTTAAAAATCGCTTTCCGACAGCCTTCGGATTCTCTGTTGACATTTTTTTAGACTCCCTATTTCTTTCAACTTCCACAGGTAGATAGAGTCGCGCCTCCATACATCAGATGTCAATTTCTGAAATTCAAAATACAATCTGTTTGCACCATCAAGCCTTTAATTATTAAAGACAAAATTTCGGGATGGAAAACGTGCATTATAAAAAAAAAGAAAAAATCTGGATTTTTTGGAAGCGTTCCATGAGATAAGTTCGCAGCACACAATAAATTGCCGCCCGCGTGTATTGTGGCAAAACAAAAGGGCACGTTAGGGTTGCGTTCTGGAATACAGTCGTAAGTTCTGGAAATTTCTGAACTGTGCAAAAAAAAGACCTTATGCTACCAGGATCGGTGTGCATAAGGCTTCAACGGAATTTAAAATGAAAAATGACGATTTTCAATCCATAGTTCAGTTATCCGTTTGCGCGCACACCCCCCACAAGCAATTAGGTCGCTTATTATGCCAACGTTTAAACATGCTATGCAAGCTGGAGTGTGAGCGTAAAAGGGTCATTTTTCTCGTTTTTCAACAACGGTTAATAACCGCTAAATATTGGATTTATCCACGTTAGATTTTAGATACTAATGTTAATGATACGACATCTACCTTGCATTGTCAAATTTTCATTTGTAGTAAAGCTCATAATTACCTTTACACCAACGGAATGGCGAGGTTCCTAATTAACCGAGACAAGGGACGGACGCGCGCCGAACATCATTCAACTCTTCAGCACTGAAAACACCCGCTTGGTAGAGATTCCGATACTCTTCAGAAACGCTCTGACCGAATATCATCAGGTCGTCTGTGTTAATCGTCACCGGCACACCGTTATCAAATAAGACGCGGATGGGATGTGAGGCGAGATCCGGGACACCGTCCAACATCACGTTGCTCGTTGGACAGACGTTCAACTGAATTTGATGCTCGGAAAGCCAACGCATGATTTCAACCGATTCTGCAGCAGCAATACCGTGTTGGACCTCGTCCAAGTCAAGGACTTCGACCGTCCGTCGGATTTCCTCAGCGTCTTCAAATTCTCCGACATGTGCTTTCAGCTTCATTCCGGCTGCGCGTGCCTTTGTAAACAACGACTTCATAACCTCTGGCGGACACACCTCTTGACGACTATACAAATCAATCGACTGAAAAAAACCTAATTCCACCGCTTCGTGTGCTAACGCCATTAGCTTGGGGTCGTCAGCATCTCCACGTGAAAAGCCAAGCTCTGGACGTAGGTCTGCCTGCGCTTGATACCGCTCAACTAACGCTTCAATAAAGGTACGAAGTTCCGTTAATCCATTGGAATAGAATTCTGCCAGTCGGATGTCAAAGCTCATCTCAAGCATCACAATGCCATCTTGGATTGCATCATTCATTGCCGACACAGCGACGAACTCAAAACCTTCACGGTGTTTTATGTGGGGTGCTAAGACAGCGTCTGCGTATTCCATCATCCCCTCAACGCCTTTCATTTTCAGCGGCGGTTTGGTTAGCGGATGTCCGAGCCAGCGTTCTACACTTTCCCGTCGTGCACTGAAGAACGCATGACAGTGAACATCCGTTTTAGGAGATGCCTTTATAGCGGTTAAATCATCTGTGGAGAGTGCTTCAACAAAATCAATAGACATAATATCAGATTTAGAGTATTCAGTTATCAGTTGTCAGTGAGTGTCGCGACTGGGAGGTCGCTTATAGCAGAAAGAATCCACGATGGGAAAACTAAAATTATAGATTAGCAATGTCGCCCCTCCTTGTATATTCGATGATACGCAGGTATTCACCATACACGCGACCTCTGGATACTTCGTGCTGATACCAATCCGCTTTGGATACTTTGACACCTTCATATTCAGCAAGATATGTAACAGGCGAAAGCGTTTGAGAAGGGAAGAATTTCCGCAAGGTTCGCAGGCAGCGACCACTGTGGTGCGCCTTGCATAGAAACGCGATACTCTCAGGAGAAATATCATGTTTTTCTAAGACATCAAGACTGAAGGCAACATCTTCAAGTGTGTTTGTTGATCTGTCTTGAACGAAGATCAGCTCTGATGGAACACCGCGTGCCATGAGTTCATCGCGCATGATGTGTGCTACAGGTTTGCCTGTTTCGGAATAGAGTCGTCCACTCAAACCGGTGACTATGACTTTAGGAAAACGTTTCTGCTGACAATCACGCGCCACGGATTCCAAAACCTCACCATCAATCGTAGAAGTTCCAAAGATGAATAGGAGATCGGCTGCTGGATGAAGATCAGACGTAACAAATACAGTTTGTGTGATACCCTCAATCTCCACTGTCGACAAATCTTCCACCGTCACTTCCCTTGGGATAGAGTGATTTTTGAGATAACCCTCACAGTTGTTGGGCGATGGTGTCATCATTTCCTCCCTTAACCAAACTGATAGGTCATATTATACTATCAATAAGACTGGATAAATCAAAAATCTTTCGGCATCGAGGAAATGTATGGGCACTTCCGGCTACTTTTGTCACCCAATCCCAAGGCCACGTCTCAATAAACCATGTCGCCCAAATTGGCTTTAACCCGGCTGTAGCCGCGCCGTTCAACTCATCGCTCCCGCCGTCACCAACGAAAATCACAGCATCGGTTTCGATGTCCAGACGATCACACGCGAGTTGATAAATTGCGGGATCCGGTTTCGCTATTCCTTCCATACATGAGAAAATTGGTACATCAACCTGTTCGGAAAGTGGCGAGGATTCCCATGCTGCAATTTCATCATAAGTACAATTAGAGATCACCCCGATGCGATAGCCTGTCCTTTTGAGTGTTTTCAGCATTTCAATAATCCGGGGATCAATTCGTTCAAAGGGCCTCGCCTTTGCTGCTAACCGCTCAGCCTGCATCAAAGAAATTTCATCTTCTGGTGGTACAACCTGGCAGGCGCGACAGATTTCCCGCAGCAGGCTACTGTAATCGTGGAGCTTGCCAGTCATACACGCGTGGTAGTGGACAGCCCGTTCTCGATCAAAAGCGTCCTGAGTTACCCCCAGCCTCTTGTACGGCGGAACTTTGGAATGCCGC
>JAPOZO010000053.1 GCA_026706025.1 Candidatus Poribacteria bacterium | reverse complement strand
ATTGCTACAAAATGCTATGGAAACTCCCTAAATTGACACCTATGGTGCGGTTTCCCAACCGCACCGGGCAATATTAAGAAATTTATAATTCTCTTTAACCCATTTTTTGCTCGACAATTCAGTTAAACAATATCCTTCAAACCACAACCGAATGTTTCTCCAAAACTTCATCGTTCAATTCAATACCGAGTCCCGGTTTCGTTGACGGTATAATGTACCCATCTTCCCACTGCAACGGCTCCTTAAGAATATCGGCGTGGAAACCGTCCCATGTATGGATACCCTCCTGAATCAAGAAATTCGGGCTACAAACATCCAACTGAATATTCGCTGCACCGCCAATCGGCCCCCCATACAGATGCGGTGCGATCTGCGCGTAGTGTGCCTCACCCATAGATGCAATCTTCTTCGCTTCAAGGATGCCACCTGTAATCGTCAAATCCATCTGCAAAATAGATGCCGCCTGTTGTTCGAGTAAATCTGCAAACTCATATTTCGTCAGCAACCGTTCTCCAGTCGCAATCGGAATACTCGTGGACTGCGCGACGCGTGCCATCTCTTTGATATTCTCTGGTGGTATCGGTTCCTCAAACCAGAGCGGATCATACTGTTCGACGCGTTTCGCGAAACGGATTGCGCTGTTTGTGTTAAACTGCCCGTGTGTCCCAATCAGAATATCACACCTATCACCAACCGCCTCACGAATCCCTCGGATGACGCTCTCTGCGTAGTCGAGTGTCTCTAACCTATCGGCAGTCCGCGCATCAACCGGATCGAACTTGACAGCCGTGAAGCCTTTTTCGACGTAAGAAAGCGCGAGTTCACCTGTCTGTTCTGGGGAATCACCGCGCCGCCATGGCAAGAGATAGGAGTAGGCACGCAATTTCTCATGGAACATGCCGCCTAATAGGTTGTAGATCGGTTGATTCAGTGCCTTTCCAACGATGTCCCAACACGCCATCTCAATCGCACTCATGGCTGGTGTCGTCAGCGGACCGGAGTGTCGTACGCAGGGACCTTCATAAAGCGTTGACCAGATTCTTTCAATCCGAAACGGATCCGCCCCAATGAGGAAGCGTTCTCCCCAATCCTTAATCAACTCAATGACTACATGGTTCAATTGCGTATGATAGGTACATTCGCCTACGCCTTCGATGCCGTCATCTGTTACCAGTTTGACGAAAATCCAACGTCTTCCACCCCAGTGTGGCGGCGGCACATCAACGAGATACGTTTTCACATCAACAATCTTCATTTTTTAAATTTTCCTTGCGGTTCGATCAAGTCGGTTTTAGGTGTCAATTTAAGAAAAAAATTATGTGCTGAATACCCCAGGCCGGTAGGTTCGGTTTCCTAACCGAACCGGATTTTACACAGAAACCGTGAAGCCTTCAAAAACCTCTTTAGTCCCGTAGAGTTTATTTGCTTGGGTGTTTCTTCAGCATGTTTATATCTATAGTTCCTAAAATACTCTCAGAAATCGCTAAATTGACACTTATGGATTCCACCAATAGGTTACTTTACCAACAACAGTTGTATCCAGCAATCCTGACGTTATACTGTCTGTGCCATACGTCTGGTTGAAAACGAAATAGAAATCACTACCCGGGCGGTAGATGTAATTGACTAAAAAATTCGTGGTAACCAGATTCCTGTCACTGTTCCATTGGACATAAAACTTGGTAAAGAGGTCAGTGGAGAAAGAATAAACAACACGTCCACCGAAGACGTTTGTATCAAAAGAGACCTGTTTGTCAGGCTTTCCGTCTTGTGGGAGTGTTACTCGGTTAAACTCGTATCTCGGTTCCAAACTAAAGCGTCCACCGAACCGAAGGTCGAGACGGAGGTCAAATCCTCGTCGGGTACCGTTGTAAAAATCCCCAACATTAAACCCAAAACGTCCGTTGAAGACCTTGCCTTCAGCGTTGAGCATGAGACTATAGTTATTGTAACTGTACTTGCCTCTTGGAATAGTAATCCCTTCTCGAATTTCAAAGTCGTCGATGAGGTTCTCGAAATTTCGGTAAATTCGGATGCCACCCCAGCCGTTCGTTTCCAATTCAAGCCACGTGCTCCAAATAAAAGTTCGCGTCTCTAATTGATTCTCTGAATTCAGGACAATATCGAGCTCCGGCCCGATCCACATCCGGCGGAGACCGTACCAATGAAGATATGGGGTGCCGCGGAGTTCGCCTCGGAACCAACGTGACCCAGTGCGATACACGTAACCGACTTCAGGGTTAAAATCCTCACCGATGTCCGTATAGGAAGCGTTCACTCGTGCGACGCTACTCTGCCAATTACCACCGAAGTACAACGCGTTCGTGTTTGCGGATCGCTCTTGTGTGTTGACGGGATCGTTTTGCATGCCGTCCGGATCAAAAGTACGTGCCCAGAGTCCACGAAAATTCATCTCGCCAGTCGGGCGATAGATAAAATCAACGCCGGTTGCTCGATTGTGTGCCTCAGGTCCTTGCTTGTTGATTGCAATCATACCGAGACTTGACCCGGTGAAAAGATCGCGCTTGATCCGCAACACGGAGTAGTTCGTCCTATCAACGTTAACTGCCTCTGCATCCTCCGTAGCATCTGCTGCATACTTATCCGTGAGGACATTCAGTAACCCCACGCCGAAGCCGCCCACTTTACCCGTAACCTTTCCACCCGCCAGAATCGGGATGGCGTGTCCTGCTTCGATACCGATGCGACGACTATAAAAAAGTAGGAGCGGTGGCGGCGCATTGAAACTCGTACGTGGAATACCGAAATCCAACAAGCCCGCACCTTCCAAGAAAAATTGGCGTTTTTCTGGAAAAAAGAGGCTAAACCGTGTTAAATTCGCTTGTTCCCGATCCGCTTCGACTTGTGCAAAGTCTGTATTAACGGTGAGATCGGCGGTCAGATTTGAAGTGACGCTCACCTTCATATCTGCCCCGAAGTCAAGCACACCCACTGTCCCTTCTTCTGTCCGAGCGACACCCGGGAGGAGATACGGTAGAAACTCGATGTTGCGTCGTTGTGAGATGCCAGATAAACCGGTGAGTGTGCCTAAATTCGTCGTCCGATAGCGCGCCAAAAATGTATATGCTGCTGGCACGGGTGCCCATGTCCCCTCTTCCTGATTCTTTTGGATAGTGCGTCCAAGATTCAAACCCCATGTTAACGTTTCTTCGTCCTTAAACCTCAATTGGCTAAACGGAATCGCAATTTCTGTTGTCCAATTATCGCCGTTAATTTTCGCGCGAGCGTCCCAAACCGCATTCCAGTTCTCGTTTCGACTGTCGCCGCTGTCCATGAGCGCGACATCTTCCCGCGCTCCCAGCGGATTGACTCTGAAGAAGAAGCCGCTCCGCCTATCGTTATAGGTATCCAATAGGACAAAGACATTGTCTTGGTCCCACATCATCGCGTCGCGTCGCATCTTGTTGGCAACAATCTTGGAGCGGTCGGGTTCGCTGCAGACAAAACCGAAATAGATGTGTCTTTCATCGTAGAGAATCCGAACCTCTGTTGCTTCTGTTAAAGAGGCACCCGCATCGGGTTCAAATTGAATAAATTGACGGATAGGCGTTGCATTCTGCCAATCGGATTCTGTCAGTTCACCGTCAATCTCAACGCTCTCGTAAGTCCGGTATGCTTCTGCTTGAAGTGCTTCAGTCTCGGCATGGACACCAACACCGATAGAAAAGAGAAGTAGCATTGATAGCCATCTACATAGATAATCCATAGTACACAAAGTGGGACACACAACCTCCGTAATTGTCTTAAATCTCTCTCTATTATATCACATCCACCGAAATTCTGCACATTCTTATCTATACTGCTTCCAAACGCATTCAGTCCTTTTGTAGAAATGCTTCCTGATCGCTATATTCTCCCAATTTGAATCACGGAAGAAGAATTCGCCCTTTTGGAAAGGAACAAAATGTTAAAAAGATTTGACTTTGGTCGGAAATTATGGCATGATTAATGCAACTTTCAGAGATCCATTTGGATTTTTTAAGCAATATTAAATAATAATTTCCGATTTTCCGATAAGTGCGGACCCCGTAGGGGCGGGGTTTCCCCGCCCGACATTGATGGGAAATGTGCAAATTTAATATTGAAACTTGCTTAAATAGGTTTTTAAAGAAAGAATACGGCAAAGAATAACTTTGGAAAAATGTAGAACACAATTGGAGGAAATATGAGCAACGAAAGTAAGTGCCCAGTGATGCACCACGCTCAGGCACAGGGCACCATAGCAAACCAACAATGGTGGCCGAATCAGTTGAACCTGAAGATGCTCCACCAGAACCCGCCCTCTGCCAATCCTATGGGCGAGGATTTCAACTACGCTGAGGCGTTCAATACACTCGACCTGGCGGAAGTGCAGCGGGACATCGAAAAAGTAATGACGACATCACAGGAGTGGTGGCCCGCCGACTACGGACACTATGGACCGCTCTTCATTCGGATGGCGTGGCACAGTGCTGGCACATACCGCATCGGGGACGGGCGCGGAGGGGGTGCCTCCGGCACGCTCCGCTTTGCACCCCTCAACAGTTGGCCCGACAATGCCAGCCTTGATAAGGCTGTCCGGTTGCTCTGGCCCGTCAAGCAGAAGTACGGTCGGAAACTCTCGATGGCGGATCTGATAATCTTCGCAGGGAATTGCGCTCTCGAATCCATGGGTTTCAAGACGCTTGGGTTCGCCGGCGGGCGAGAGGATGTCTGGGAACCCGAAGAAGACATCTATTGGGGCTCCGAGACCACATGGCTTGGTGATGAACGTTATACTGGGGACAGGGAACTGGAGAATCCGCTCGGTGCCGTCCAGATGGGTTTAATCTATGTGAATCCACAGGGACCGAACGGGAACCCGGATCCGGTTGCTGCAGCAAGAGACATTAAAGAGACGTTCCGTCGCATGGCAATGAACGATGAGGAGACGGTCGCACTCATCGCTGGCGGACACACATTCGGCAAAACCCATGGGGCTGCGGATGCCGACGAGTACGTTGGCCCCGAACCCGAAGGTGCCGACCTTGAAGAACAAGGACTCGGTTGGAAGAACAGTTACGGTAGCGGCAAGGGCAGCGACACAATCACCAGTGGGTTGGAAGGTGCCTGGACCGTCGCACCGATCCAGTGGGACAATAACTTCTTTGAAAATCTCTTCAACTACGACTGGGAACTGATAAAAGGCCCCGGCGGGGCATGGCAGTGGACTCCCAAAGATGAAGCTGCACAAGGCACCGTCCCAGATGCTCACGATGCCTCAAAGAAGCACGCCCCCATGATGCTCACGACCGATCTCTCTCTGAAGGCGGATCCAGTCTACGAGAAGATTTCCAGACGCTTCTACGAGAACCCGGATGCCTTCGCAGATGCCTTTGCTAAGGCATGGTACAAGCTGACACACCGCGACATGGGACCCCGCACGCGCTGCCTCGGGCCCTGGGTTCCTGCGGAACCGCAGTTGTGGCAAGACCCCGTCCCTGATGTCGATCATGAATTGATTGAC
>JAPOZO010000051.1 GCA_026706025.1 Candidatus Poribacteria bacterium | reverse complement strand
GCACATGCTCTAAAGATCATAGAAAATTTCTAATAACGAAAACTGAATGGCTCTGCAATCCTTAACAGTCAGCCGTTAGAAAATACCCGTGTTTTCACATTTGGATGGCGCTGCAGCTTCCCACTTTTTTCTTGACACACTTTTGCCACCTTGCTAACATACAAAATCAGGAGATATGAAAATGAGGGACACCAAATATCGGGTAGCCATTATCGGTTGTGGACGGATGGGGCAGAACTATGCAGAGGCGTATGCCACCTATCCTGATACAGAGATTGTCGCGATCGTCGATGCGAATGCAGAACGGCGAGACGTTCTTGGTGCGCGCTTCGGCGTTGCCGCGCTCTATCAAGATGTAGCCGATTTATTGCGGGCTGTTGTGCCAGACATCGCAGTTGTTGTCACGCCTACCCAATACATGAAAGATGCTGTGATTGCATGCGCTGAAGCCGGAGTCAAAGGGATCTCTACAGAAAAACCGATCGCGGCGTGTCTCGCAGATGCCGATGCAATGGTCGATGCGTGTGTCGAACGCGGCGTCGTATTTGCCGGAGGTAATCTACAACGCGCAATGAACGAAGTCCAAGAAGCCGCATCTCGACTCCACAACGGAGAATTTGGGGACATCAGAGGGGCGAGTGTTCACGGGTTTGGTGGCGAGATTTCGGGGGGTGGTTGTCAACATATCTCGGTCTTAAGGCTTTTCACGAACGCTGAAGTCGAGGAAGTCACTGCGTGGGGAACACCGCCTGAAGCGTTAAGCGCAGAAACCGATGAAGGTTTAATCATCAATGGGTGTTTCCGACTCACAAACGGACTGGCATGCAGTGTCTTCGGGACACCCACACCGTGCCGCGGTGTCGATGTCTGGACAGATGAATGCCTCATCCGTTGGGATTGGAACCCCCCAGAGATTTTCAAAGGTTATGACCAACACGGCAATCGTATCCGATTTGAGCCAAATTACAGTCCATACCCGTGGTGTGAATTCAGTTATCTGACAGGCTCCATCCGCTCCTTTCTATCCGCTGTTGACGGCAATGGAGACCCGTGGATTACGGGTGCAGATCTCCGACAGGCATTGGAGGTAGCAATCGCTGCAAAACTCTCCGCAACCCGAAACAGTGTGCCCGTTAAATTACCGTTGGCAGACAGATATCTCTCACTCTACCCACGTCCCTACCGCTGGCTCGGCGGTGACGCAACCGGCAGACCTCAAAGTCTCGAAGAAGCCAAGTCGTAGGTGCACATCGTGTGCAGAAAGTAGTAGGCACGCGCCGCGTGCCGTAACAGGAGGAACTAACGATGAACGAAGATCAGAAATATCTATTCGATTTGACCGGATTCCTCATCGTCGAAAATGCTTTGACACCTGAAGAAGTCGCACAATGCAACGCCGCGATTGACCATCACATCGAGGCACTCAGAGAACGCGAGAACTCGTTGGCAGGCGGCTCACCCGCGCTCATCGGTACAGCAAACCGGATGGACATGGGGGGGATGCTCTCATGGGAGAAACCGTGGTGTGAACCGTTTCGCAACCTGCTCGTGCATCCCAACGTTAAACCCTACCTCGAAGAGGTATTGGGTAAAAAATACCGACTCGACCACGGTCCCGGTTTAATCGCTATGGAAAAAGGGACGGAAGGTGGGACGCTGCACGGTGGTGGGATTGAGCGTCCTAATTTCTCCGAAGCCTACTTCTTCAAATACGGAAGAATCTATACAGGTTTGACTGTCATCGAATACATGCTTGCTGATGAAGGTCCCGGTGATGGTGGTTTAGCGATCATCCCTGGTAGTCATAAGGCAAATCTGCCGTGTCCGAGTAGCATGAAGCGGTACGAGGAATATCAGCATCTGGTGCTTGAGGTCAACGCCAAGGCTGGCGATGCGGTGATTTTTACTGAAACCTTGACGCACGGCACGCTTCCGTGGAAAGGTGACCACCAACGCCGCGCGCTACTCTACAAGTTCAGTCCTGGATTCCAGGCTTACAGTGCAGGCGCGCACCAGATCACATATCCTGATTACATTGAGGACATGTCCCCCGAACAACGAGAAGTCATGGAGGCACCTCATATCCGGCATTAATTAGAAAGGTTTTCAGTCTTCGGTCTTCGGTCTTCGGTTAGCGCGTGTAGCGGTTGCGTGTTGCTTGAATTCCACAAGTATCTCTTTAACTGATAACTGATAACCGAAAGCCTGCGTAGCAGGCGAACCGAGAACTATCAGAAGGAGAAACCCGTGTCAAATCTACGCGTTGCTGTCATCGGCTGCGGCGGCAGAGGCCGCGGCCACATGAAAATCCTCACAGAATTTGACGACACCGACCTCGTCGCTGTCTGCGACCCTATTGAAGCCGCACGAAACGATGCCGCGGATCAGTTCAACGTCTCGAATCGCTACGAGAGCATCGAGGCATTACTGGATGGTGAAACCTTAAACGCTATCTTTGTCGCTACACCTGCACACCTCAATGGTGAGGCAGCTCTTCCGTGCTTTGAACGTGGTGTTGACACGCTTTTAGAGAAACCACCCGGTATGAGCGTCGCAGAGACCGTCGCGCTACGCAGTGCTGCAGAACGGACAGGTGCCAAAGGGATGGTAGGTTGGAACCGTCGTTTCCACCCGATCATTCTTGAAGCGAAACGGCAAGTCACCGCACGCGGTCCCGTCACACAAATCGTCGGGGAATTCCATAAGAGCATCACCCGATTGGCACAATCCGGCAAATTTCCCGAACATCTGATGGACAATATGTTTCTGGAGACTCCGATCCACGCGCTTGATGCGATCCGCGCCATCGCTGAAGCCGATGTTCAAGAGGTGCATAGCGTCGTGCAGCGGACAATTTCTGATTACAAAGACGTTCATGCCGCGCTCATCCTGTTTGACAACGGCTGCGTCGCACAACACATCGCCAACTACACGACAAATGCACGTCTCGAACGCTACGAGATTCACGGTAGAGACATTTCCGCTTATCTCGAAGGCGTCTCCCACGGTACGGTTTTCTCTGACGGGACGCAACATAAACTGACCGAAGCAGGCACTGGTGGTACCGTTGAACAGAACAGGTATTTCTTAGATTGCGTCAAATCCGATACACCCGTTTCGTTGCCCGCCGCGAATCTTGACGAGGCTGTTAAAACCATGCAACTCGCTGAAGATATTCTAAACGGACTGCGCTGATTAATCTAACCGAACCGCAAGGAAAATTAAAAATATGCCAACACTTGATGAACGCTTTGAAGCCTATAAAACCGATGGCTTTGCAATCTTTGAGAAGGTCTTTGACGAACCACAGATGCAAAGTTGGCGAGAGAAACACGCAGAACTTTCCGCAGCCAATGACGGACAGACATGGTTCGGAAATACCCTCGAATTGGCACCCGACCTGATGTGGCCCGCTGTCTCACACCCAACACTCCTTGAATTTATAGAAAAGGTGATGGGGCCCTTCGTGCAATTAGACAACCTCACGCTCGCCGCGTTCCCACCCATGGAAAAAGAAAAAGCGGAAGGTAGGGTCTCCGGCTGGCATCGCGACCGGTGGGCACATGTCCCCTTCACCGACGCATATCACCGTCCGAATGCCATCAACGCTATCTCGTATCTGCAAGACTTGACAGATAAATTCGGACCGCTCCGCGTCATTGTCGGTTCGCACCGGAAACCAATTGTTATGGAAGACTCACAACGTGGAGTCCCGCATCCCGATGAAACACTGATCCACATGGGAGCGGGTGATGTTGTTATCACACACAACGGACTCATCCACTCCGGTACGCCGAATACTGCCGATACGCTACGCTATTTCTTCAGCATCTACTATAACCTAACATGGCTGAAACACACTGACCACCATACGGGCCCGCATACCCAAAAATTGTTGGAAACGGCAAGAGCCGAGAATAACCACCAACACATGCGGCTCCTCGGTGTCGATGAGCAACTTCAACCGCGATGTAACTCCGGCTTCCTCCGCTCGGACGAAGAACGCTGGGAAGAGTGGACAACTGCCGACCGCGAGGCAATCAAGGAGGGGTAACCGATGGCAAATCCTGTAGTACCATCAACACTCAACGTTGACTTGGATTATGAATTGCAACAAGAGGTCAACTTTTTCCTCAACTGGGGCTACCTCGTCGTTGACAATGCCGCGACACCCGAACAGATTGCGTCGCTACGCGCGGCACTCGATGAAAGCTACGAACGCAAGAATAAAAGTCAATTCATTGGTGAGTTACTTGAAGAGGACGATCGGTTTGCATTCCTGTTAGACAATCCACCCGTCCTCAAACGGATGGAAGCGATATTAGGCACCTGTGTACAACTCCACAGTGCAACGGCACGCATCACCGAACCCGGAACACCAGACCAACATTGGCACCGTGACGGTCCCTGGCCCATCGCACCGAACGGAACGCCTTATGGGAGTCTGCCAGCACAGATTAATTGTGGCTATTACCTCGATGAAGTAACTGACGACAACGGTCCCACGGTTATCCAACCCGGTAGCCATAGAGCCCCCTTCCGTCCACCACCGACGCCTGTCGAATTGCCTGATGAGAAACGGGTACTCGTTTCCCCCGGACAAGCGGTTATGTTCGACGGATGGACCTGGCATCGGGGTGCCGCCAACAATTCCTCAGAACGCCGACGCGTCTGTCTGATGTGCTACCAAAACGCGTGGATGAAATCTCGCGAACCCTTTGACGGACCGCGTGTCACAAAACTCCGAGAAGAGGGCACACCACAGCAGCAACTCTTACTCGGCGCGATTCCAAAATGGTAAAGTAGTAGGCACGCTCCGCCGTGCCGTAACCAACGGAAAATCATATATGAATCTTGCTTACATCGTTATTGATACACTTCGCTACGACTACATCGGGGCAAACGGTAATGACTGGATAGAAACACCGAATATTGATCGGTTCGCATCTAAAGCCTGGGCTTATGACCGTGCCTTCTGTGCCAGCTTCCCAACTATCCCCTACCGCACCGATGTCATCACCGGACAATACGGCGCGCCCTTCCACGCGTGGAAACCGCTCCGCCATGAACGTCAAACGCTACCGTGGACGCTCGCACAAAATGGCTACGCAACGCAACTCATCCACGATACACCGCACCTCGTCAACGGTGGGCATAATTTTGATTGGCCCTTCCACGCATGGACATTCGTCCGCGGTGCAGAGGTCGATCGAGACTGGATTATGGATACCGACCCCTGGCCCGATAACTGGACTCGCCAGTCACTCTTCGATTGTATTGACGACAAAGCCGCCAAATCAGGGATGCTCCGCAGCTACGCCCGCGCAAACAGAAACCGCAAGAAACCGGAAGATTGGAACTGCGCAAAACTTTTCAATACCGCCGCACAATTCCTTCAAGACAATGCCAAGCGAGACAATTTCTTTCTCTGGATAGACTGCTTCGACCCGCACGAACCTTGGGACTCACCCCCTGAGTTCATGAAAAAATACGACCAGCGACCCGGCTATGACGGGCGCGTTGATCCACGGAGCCTCGGTGCACGCGGCAATGCGGAACTCTCAGACGAAGCGAAACAACACATTAAAGACCAATACGCCGCCAAAACGACATGGATGGATCACTGCTTCGGACAGTTCCTTGATGCCCTCGAATCCACTGGACTCGACAAAAACACCGCCGTCATCTTTACCGCTGACCACGGCACAAATGTCGGTGAAAGAGGTAGGTTTGGCAAAGGCCAACCCGTCCGCCAACAGGAAGCACACGTCCCGCTCTTTATCCGTCTCCCCGAAGGCAATACAGGACGGAGCAACGTCATCGTTCAACCGCAGGATTTCTTCCCGACGATCCTCAATATCTTGGGAGAGGCACGCCCTGATGGACTTGAGGGACACGACATCTTAACGCCTGCGCGTGAAGGTAAATCCGGTGAAAGGCAACTTGCCCTCTCAGGTGGAAGTATTGAACGGTGGCAGCAAGCATCGCAGAACGAGAATGCTATCCTCTTCACCGCATTCGACCAAGCGTGGAGTTTAGAGGTCGCCGCGAAACCTGAAAATTCAAAACTCGTCGGGCTTGGTGATTTGGAATACGTCCAAGACCAACACCCAGACATCGTTGCGAAACTCCATGCTGCCGCTGTTGATGAAATTGAACGCCGCGGCACAGATCCTGCCTTGATGGCATGGCTCCGAAGCGGTGGTGAAGCCACATTCCCCGCCGAAGCTAATTACTGGGACGGCTTCCCCGGTCCCGAAGGTTACCGTCCTTATTTCGGCAAACTCTATACCGGCGAGTAATTGTTCCTTCTAATTACGGTAGGTGCGGTTAGAAAACCGCACCCCAAACAACTCCCCATGAACTTGACAAGAACTTCTGGTTTTGATAACATATTAACATTGAACAAGACATGCAACCCAAGAAAATAACCCTTTTAAGGAGTTCTGTGATGAAGAATGCCAAACTGCAAAAGCAAGCTATGATGTTAATCGAGCGACTCCCAAAGAAAAAACTCAAAGCGGCTATAGATTATATGACTTATCTCTATGATAAGGAAGCATGGGATGCGACACATGAACTGACAAGTAACGCGGAAATCGTGAAAAGCTTAGAACGTGCAGAAGCCGATATAAGAGCCGGCAGACTCAAAAACTGGGACGATGTTAAACGTGATGTTTGAAATATAATTCATCCGAAATACTGAACTTGCTCTCAGCCCCATTGGGGCGTTATGTTTATAGGAGATAAACCATGCCACGTACATACAAAGCCTGTCTCATCGGATGCGGACGGATGGGCGCAACCATCGACGATGAAGTCGCAGGACGACCGGATAGCTTTATATGGCAACCCTTCTCACACGCCGCTGCAGCAGTCGCATGTGAGCGAACTGACCTCGTTGCTGTCTCCGATGTCTTCGAGGAGAAAGCCGAAGCCATCAGAAAACGCTATGGCGCCGAACGCGCCTATACAGATTACCAAGAGATGATCGAAAAAGAGAAACCCGACATCGTCTGTATCGCTACGCGTCCGGGTCCGCATGCCGACATCACCGTCTTTGCCGCCGAGAACAACGTCAAAGGCATCTACTGCGAGAAACCGCTCTGCTGCTCTATGGAAGAAGCCGACATCATGGTAGACATCGTTGAAAAGCACGGTGTTAAATTCAACTACGGCACGCAGCGTCGCTATATGCCGATCTATCGCCAAGTACGTGAACTCGTCGAAGCAGGCGAAATTGGGAATGTTCTCTGCACCATCGCGCAGTACGGAGCCGGTTCAGCACTCTGGGGCTTAACACATGCCGCCGATATGCTCCTCTTCCTCGCGGGCGACCCAGAGGTCGATTTCGTGCAAGGCGCGATTATATGCAACGATTCAGATTGGGATGGCAACCGTCTTAATGTCGATCCGGGTATTGCTTGCGGTTACATCCGTTTTTCCAACGGGGTTCACGGCTACAACACCGCAGGCACCGGACCCGAATACGAGGTCTGCGGCACGAGTGGCAAGATCCGTGTGCAAAACAACAGCAGGGAAATCCAATTCCGAAAGAAGGATGGAACCTTCTTTGAAGAGGTGCCGTTCCCAGAGACATCCCGTGCGACAGGCACTGTGATGGGCATCACAGACATCGCCGAAGCAATTGATGAAGACCGAGAAACTAAGGGACCCGTTCATCTTGCGCGCCGTAGTCAAGAGACGCTCATGGGGTTCATCGAATCGCATCGACTCGGCGGTAAACACATCTCGCTCCCGATGGAAAACCGATCTCTCTACGTCACCAGAGATAATTGGTAATCGGTGCGCACACTTCGTTCGCTTTCAGTTATCGGTTATCAGTTAAGGAAAACCTCCTGTAACTGACAACTGATAACTGACAACTATTCATCCAAACATGAACTTAGAAACCCAAATCCAGCAATTCCGTGAAACCTTTTACAACGTCAAAGCCGAAGTCCAAAAGCGCATCGTCGGTCAAGACGCGATTATTGAAGGTGTACTTTTCTGCCTACTCGCCAACGGACACGCGCTCCTTGAAGGAATCCCCGGCTTAGGCAAGACGCAATTGATTCATACCCTCAGCGAAGCACTCGATCTCGCCTACAAGCGTATCCAATTCACGCCGGACATGATGCCATCGGACATCACAGGCACAACGCTTCTCGTAGAAGACGAACACGGCGGAAGGCAGCTTGAATTCCAACAGGGGCCCATCTTCGCGCAACTGATCCTCGCAGATGAAATCAACCGCGCCACACCCCGCACCCAATCCGCGCTCCTTGAGGCAATGCAGGAACGCACCGTCACCGTCGGACGCACCAGCCATAAGTTAGAAGAACCGTTCTGTGTTTTAGCAACACAAAATCCATTGGAGATGGAAGGCACCTATCCGCTCCCAGAGGCACAACTCGATCGGTTCCTGTTCAAACTTCTCATAGACTTCCCGAACGAAGACGAGATCGTCGAAATCTTGCGCCGTACCACATCCGGCACTGACATCACGATCGGCAAGGCTACAGATGCCGAAACACTCAACGCGATGCGCCGACTTGTCCCGCAAGTCCCCATCGCCGAGCATGTTGAACGCCACATCATCCGACTCGTCCGTGCGACACACCCAGATTCAGAGGACGCACCAGAGATCGTCAAACGCTACGTCCATCTCGGTGCCGGTATCCGAAGCATCCAAGCCATCGCACTCACCGCCAAAATCAACGCCCTGCTCGATGAACGCTACAACGTTGCCTTTTCGGATATTGATGCCGTGTTGCTCCCCGCACTCCGTCACCGCATCCTGTTGAACTTTGAAGGACAAGGTGAAGGCATTGAACCTGATACCGTTGTCACCGAAGTCCGGGATACGATAACATCAACGCCATAAAAAGTTTCGCATCTCTTTTCTCACCGTTCTCTGAGGTATTGACTGCACACTACTAATAATACAGTATTTTCTATTGTCAAAAATAACAAAAAGTGATAATATAAAATTTATGATTACCAAAAACAGGTAAAAATGAGAATATGAAAAACTTTATAGCAGGCACATACAGACAGCAACGAGAATATAGAAGTTTCACGCCTTCCTTTGTAAATTGCCCTTTTGTCTGGGAAAATCCACAGATAGACCTTTTGATCGAGCGTGCAGCAAAACTTTTGGGTGAACTCAACGCCTATGCTGAACTTCGCCCAGATGTCATTTTCTCCATTCCAATGGGTGTCGCGAAAGAAGCGATAGACTCTAATCTGATTGAAGGCACAAAAACTGAGATTGATGAGGTCGTTCTGCCACAAACAGAGATTCCACCAACCAGACAGGCTGATTTGCAGGAGGTCCACAATTATATTGCAGCGGTGAATTTCGCGATAGCCAAACTGTCTGAACTTCCACTTTGTATACGGCTCCTAAAAGAGGCACATAAGATATTGCTCTCTGGTGTTCGTGGAGAAAACAAAGCCCCTGGAGAAATTCGTAAGAGCCAAAACTGGATCGGCGGTTCATCGCCTTCCGATGCATTTTTTGTACCGCCTTCAGCGGAGGAGGTTCCGGATCTTTTAAGCGACTTGGAAAAATTCTGGCACAACCAATCACTACAGATTCCAGAACTGATTAAAATTGCGATTACACACTATCAGTTTGAAACCATCCATCCTTTTCTGGACGGCAATGGAAGGTGCGGAAGACTATTAATCGTTTTGCAGCTCATCAACGCACAGATACTGAGTAAACCTTTCCTGTACATGTCCACGTTTTTTGAGAAGCACAGAGACTCATACTATGATTCACTTTCTATGGTCCGCAAATCAAATGATTTAGAGCAGTGGATTACATTTTTCTTAAACGGAATAGTTGAAACCGTCCAAGATGGGATTAAGAGATTCAAAGGGATTCTCGAACTTCAGCGAGAATATGACATCCACATATTAACTCTCGGCTCTCGAGCGAAAAACGCGCAAAAACTGTTGCGTTTTATGTACGCTACACCGATTGTTAATGTGAGATCAGTGGAAAAAGAACTCGGCATCAGTTTTTCAAGCGCGAATCGTCTGCTAAAATCGTTGACAGAACTCGGTGTACTGAAGGAGACTACAGACCACTCCCGCAACCGTCTCTTCGTATTAGAGAAATACTTAAACCTCTTTAGAAGTTAACGAATCCCACACAAAAATGAATATTTCAAATACTTCTTGAAGCCCGCCTCGACCCAAACCCAGTAGGTTCGGTTTTGCGGCGTACACGCCCTAATGCGATCTGCATTCCTAACCGAACCGGATTCCTTGGGTATTTCTGCGAATTTCCTCAGTATCTCTGGAAAATAAAAAATAAATTTGCATTCCCATGTTATATATAGTATTATATATAATATAAACTCAAATTAAGTTAAAATTCATAAATGATAAACCTAACCATTTTTCTAACTGCTGATCACTAAACCAAATGTTACACTTTCCGCCAAATTATTTTTTTTTTGCAATTGAAAGGCAACAACAAAATTGCCCCTAAACCCTTACAACGACTAAGTTTACGCCGATAACCCATTCATCCCAAATGTTACACTGGTGTAACATTTTAAGGGCTTACGCACTTTCTCTTAAAGTCTCCTGATAAGGCGGATTTAGGGGGTTAAAAATACCGAAATTGTTGCTTTTTACGTAAGTCCCAATTTTAAAGGAGTTCGCTCATGAAACTCAAAGAGAAGCACAAACAATTTGTCGTCAAATCCTTCGCATCTTTTATGAAACTAACCGACATCGTTGACGCATTCATTGAAGAATTTGAAGACGAACTGCCACCCCTCGGAATTCCAGAGATACCCACCATTGATCAAATCATGGCTGAACCCCTCGACGACAGCGAGCTCCGCAGCAGATCCGAATTTATCGCGATGTACGTCAGGAAAAATCTGAAGGCTTTCGATGAAAAATACGGCAAGGAAACAGACGAGAAACTCAATGAGAGTGCTCTCGCGGCATTCAATGAACGACGTGCAGACAAATACATCAAAAATTACCAGATATACTTTAACCAAGAACGTGCGGCGCATGAAAAACAGCACCGCCAAGATCTATTCAATCAATTCCGACGCTTAGACATCAACCACCGCCAATTTCCTGAGAAATACCGCGACCTCTTTAACCAAACCCGAGACGAGTACTGCGCGAATTACCGCGTCCCAGACCTCATCAGCCCCGAAAACCTCACACGAGAATTAGAAACTCTCTACGGCTACCAGAAGCAACGCCTCTTCCAAGCAGAAGACTCCGAAGAAGCCACGAAACACGTCGCATTAGCACACCAAATCCTAAAAACCCTTGTCGCCTGCAACGCCCTCAACGCAGAGCAAGACATAGTAAACATCACACCCCAAGACCCAAAAGCACTGGAGGAGAAATAGATGTGCCTAATGAAGATTAAGCATTTAAGCCGTTAAATGGGATGAAGAATACAGAGCCATTTAGCTTCACATATTCCCTTCATATATGCGTATACCTTCCTTTGTAGGAGCGAGCTGTGCTCGCGATATTGCGAAAAAACGTTAATGTCCGTAAACGGAAACCAAAGTCGAATCCGAAAACTATGGTGTATCCTATAATTAAGTATACACTTGAATAATGTCATGCAGTGTCATTT